>SDWN01000420.1 GCA_004195305.1 Neptunomonas sp.
GGTTAACGACATGTTATTGACGACATCACGCTAACGATTTAATTAGTCAGCGCAGCTAACTGCAGCCGTGCCTGCTGCCAGCGTCTGCTTTGCTCCAAAACGTCAAGCCTAACCTGCCGTCGCGCCTTCATGCTGGACACCCGAGCTGCATCGGTAAACCCTTCAGCGTCGAGCCAATGCAGCACCTCAAGCGCGGCCTGGGGCTGGTTGCAGACCAACAGCATATCGCAGCCCGCTGCCATCGCTGCGGCTGCCCGCTGGGCATAACTTCCGGCGATTTCGGCACCGGCCATACTCAGGTCGTCACTAAAGATCACCCCATTGAAGCCCAGTTGTTGGCGCAGGATGGTCTGTAGCCAGTAGTGAGAAAAACCTGCTGGCTGTGGATCACAGGCCGAATAAACCACATGCGCGGGCATCACTGCATCCATCAAGGGTGCATCCATCGAGGGCGAATCCATTAACGAAGCATCCGTAACAGGTGCATCATCTGACCGCAACTTTTGCGAAAAACGTGCGAACGGGCGCAGGTCTTGCGCCTCAATCTGTGCCATAGCGCGCGGATCGATCGGCATCTCCAGGTGAGAATCTGCGCCTACACCGCCATGGCCGGGAAAATGCTTGCCGGTAGTGGCCATACCCGCTTCGTGCATCCCCGCCATCAAGGCGGCAGCCAGAGGCTCAACCGCGTCACTGTCGGCACCAAAACCGCGATCACCAATCACCTCGCTAACCCCCCTGTCCAGATCAAGCACTGGCGCGAAGCTGATATCGATGCCGTAAGCCAGTAGCTCTGAGGCAAACAACCAACCACAGTCACGAGCCAGCGCTAAACCAGCCGGTGGGTCTTTACGCCAGAGCTCGCCCAGTTTCGCCATCGCCGGAATCCGGGTAAAGCCATGACGGAACCTCTGTACCCGCCCTCCTTCATGATCCACCGCTATCAGCAACTCCGGCCGCAGCTGGCGAATACTGTCGGTCAGGGTGAGTAGCTGCGCGGGCGATTGGTAGTTACGACTGAACAGGATCACCCCGCCCACTGCTGGGCGCTGCAGCAGCAATCGCTCCGCAGCACTGAGCTGGGTTCCCTCTAAATCAAGCATCAACGGGCCGGCAGTCATCAAAACTCCTTAGTGTGTGTGGACATCTTCATTAACCACATCATGGGCATAGGGGGCATAAGGGCTAGAGATCAATCAGGGATCAATCTGCACCGGAGTGCCGGGACTGACACGATCAAACAACCAGATCAGGTCATCATTACGCATCCGGATACAGCCGTGAGAAAGAGGTTGCCCCATGGGTTCGGTATCAGGCGTGGCATGAATATAGATGTAACGCTGCATACTGTCACAATCCCCCAGCCGGTTAAAACCGGGGACACAACCACTCAACCACAGGATTCTACTGAGAATCCAATCACGAGCAGGATACTGGCGAGCCAGCTCAGGGGTGTAGATCTCACCACTCGGACGCCGTCCGACAAAGACACTATGATCTGCGCAATCCGCTCCGATCTTAGCTCGAATCTGGTGCAAACCCCGGGGTGTACAACCACTGTCTCGCCGCTCACCCAGCCCATTGCGGGCAGAGGAGATACTGAAACAGGCCAATACCCGATCACCCTCGAGCAGCCGGAGCTGCTGCGGGCCAATAGCAATATGAATGCGGCACCCGGGATCCGAACTCATTGCGGCGGTTCAGGCTTTGTATCAGTGGCAGCTGCGGGCACCAGATCGACCACTGATTCATCCGCTGAGGGCTCTGATTCATCTTCAGAAAAGAAGGGTGAGTGCATCGCTGCCGGGACGGGACTAAAGGTAACAAGATCTGATTCTGAACGAAATCCGGCGGCCAGGAAGGCCACCAGGCGATGGAACACTTCGACCTCAGAGGCCTGTAGCCCCAGCAGAGTCTGCTCATATCCGCTCAACAGGCCGTGGCGCGCTAACGGCAACACCGCAGCACCGACCAGAAAATGACAGCGCCAGAAAAATTCGCTCTGACTTAACATCGGTACCCTAAGACTGACCTGCCGCATAAAACGTCTGAAACTGCAGCCATAGCGGCGATCCAGAAAACTCCGCAGGGTGTCGTCAGAACTCAGATAGGCCTGCCCCACTAAGCGCATAAACAGACACACCCCCTGTGTGTCCTGCTCAACCGCTTTGAGCATAGCGCGGATCATCAACTCCAACAGATCTTCCAGCGACAGTTCGGTGGTGGAGGCTTCGTGGTCGTCGAGCTGGCGCTCCAAATCCTGGCACAGGGGGGTCAGGTAACGCTCAGCCACGGCGTGAATCAGCGCATCCCGCGATCCGAAATGGTAGTTAATCGCCGCCAGATTGACGCCAGCAGCCTGAGTGATATCACGCACCGAGGCATGCTCAAACCCTTTTTCAGCAAATAACTCTACTGCGGTATCGAGAATACGCTGAACAGTAGGCTTCGTTACGGTCACTACAAACTCCTTGGAAACAAACCTGCGAATAAACCGACGAGGCTCGTTGCCTAAACGCGCTATTTATCAGTTCCCTTAGGAGCCTGCGATCTAATTGCTATTGAGTATAATCAAATCGCTCCAGATGAAGATGCTCTTTAGGAGAAAAATCGACTCCGATGAGCCCGCTCCCACCAGGTCAGCAGCACCCGATCCAAAGACCCGGAGACCAAGCTGCCCAGTCGCTCACTGAGGCTTTTCTTGAGCACGAAGCGGACCTGATACACATCCCCCTCCTCGCAGGCATTGACAAGATATTCATCGCTGGTGCTAATCGTATCGATCAACTGATGCTCAAGCGCACGCTTGCCGAACCATACATCGCCGTTAGCGACCCGTTCAATATCGAGCTGCGGCCGATGCTCGGCCACAAACTCTTTGAACAAGAGATGTGTATCCTCAAGATCTTCAACGAACTTCTTGCGATCCTTGTCGGTGTTTTCACCAAACATGGTCAGTGTACGTTTGTGCTCTCCGGCGGTAAGCATCTCTATATCAATATCGTGCTTTTTTAACAGCCGGTTAAAATTGGGAATCTGCGCCACGACACCGATCGAACCCAGCACCGCAAAAGGGGCCGCTATCAATCTATCAGCGATACAGGCCATCATATAGCCACCACTGGCAGCCACTCGATCTACCGCGATCACCAAGGGGATATTCTGATCGCTGATGCGCTGCAACTGCGAGGCCGCCAAACCATAGGAGTGCACCATGCCGCCTGCACTTTCAAGCCGCAGCACCACCTCGTCCTGCTCCGTTGCCAGAGACAAGATCGCGGTAATCTCTTCGCGCATCGGCTCAACATCGGAGGCAGAAATATCGCCGTCAAAATCGAGCACAAACACCCGTTTCTTATGCTCTTTCTCGACATCTTCGCCGCGCTTACGCTGCTTGGCCAGTAATTTTGCTTCTGCTTTATGCTGCTTCTTTTCATCTTTAAGCTGCTGTTTCAGTACATCCTTATCAAGCACGTATTCTTTGAGCGCATGGCTCATATCTTCCAGCGACTCATTGAGGTGATGAACCTCAATATACCCCTCACCATCGTGCTTATTGCGCGAAGCGAGTTGTGCAGCAGCACCAATCACCAACAAAATAGCAGCCACAAAGGTAGCTACCTTGGCCAGAAACAGGCCATATTCGTACAAAAACTCCACCTAACTACTCCGCAGCTGATCGTAAAGCGCCGATTGTAACAAAACCCTGTCCAACCGACAGACTTTTACGCCGACACGATTAAACCCTGCAGACCATTATCAACCCCGCTACCAAGCTGTTAATATGACGGGCTACTCAGAACCCAAGCCTGTCGAGCCGATTATGAAAACTGTCACCGAGGTGATCCAAAAACTCCCCAGCAAATTCCAACCTGATGCAGCGCAGGGACTCTCAGTGGTGTTCCAGTTTCTGATCGATGACTCGCGTTATTTCAACCTTAATATCGCAGATCAGCAGTGCACTATCAGTGATCTGGAGCACCCCGATCCGGATGTTACCCTGATCATGGACAGCCAGACCTTCATCGATGTAATAGAGGGCGAACTAGGCGGCACCAGCGCCTTCATGAGCGGCCGTTTACGTGCCGAGGGTGATATTATGCTGGCAACCAAACTGACCGACTTGTTTAAACGCAGTCATTAGCCCCGTGAGCTGATGACTGCGCATGGATGCACCAAGGCGAAGGACAGTGAGATCGGCAGATCTATCTGTCCGCCTGACTGACGCCCAGCCTGAATCAGCCAAGCTCAGCGGGACGCGACAATGTCCGGTGGATACCGTCGATGTAACCATCGACCAGTTCCCGTGAAATCGACAGTTTTGGCGGCAGCAGTGGTAACGCATCCGCATCAAACCATTGCGCCTTGAGTATCTCCTTGCCGTCCGGGACCAACTCGCCGCTGGCATAGTCAGCAAAAAAACCCAGCATCAACGAATGCGGAAAGGGCCAGGGCTGACTCTTCCAGTAGCGGATATTTTTAATCTCGATCCCCACCTCTTCCCGGACCTCTCGCGCCACCGCTTGCTCTGCTGTCTCTCCAGCTTCAATAAATCCGGCCAGAGTACTGTATCTGTCGGTGTCGAAATGCGCGGCATGCGCCAGCAAACACTGCTCACCTTGCGGCCCCTGGCGGGACACAAGAACGATGATACAGGGCGAGATGCGAGGGTATTGATGGTAGTCACAGGCCTCACAACGGGCACCAAAATCCAACTCATAACGGTCCACAGGAGTACCACAGCGGCTGCAATAACGGTGATTGCGAAACCAGCTATTGATCTGCGCCGAGCGGTTCAACAGCTGCGCCAGCTCTTCATCAGCCCCCATTAACAGCTGCCGTAGACCCAGCAACTGGAACGACTGACTGGCATCCACTAACTGGTCCGCAGGCAAACATGCCAGCTGGATATCACAGTCCCGATACCGACCGATGCTGAGATGCTGGGGAAATGGGTTGGCATAAGGACAGTGAGAGTGAAACGGGTCTAACACGTCCGTCACCAGCAGCCGATCGCCCGCAAAAAGCAGCCATAAAACCATCTAACACCTCCAGTGACGCCGTTGATTGCGACCCGCACGAGCCCCAATATAGATCGCTTATAATTTATAGCAGGCATTATACCCCTGCCTATTCGGCAAACCATTGTTCGCACGGATAATTAACTGCGCTTACAAAGTCTGCGTCAACACTTGCTGGCCAAACCCGCATTCGCTACAGTGCAGCTCTACAGCACCCTACCGATGAAACCACTACTGTGATCGACCGCTCCCAAGTTAGCGCTATTATTCTGGCCGGTGGCCAGGGCTTGCGCATGGGCGGCGCAGATAA
>SDWN01000637.1 GCA_004195305.1 Neptunomonas sp.
CCCTTTGATCGTAGCCTTAACCCTTAACCCTTAACCCTTAACCCTTAACCCTTAACCCTTAACCCTTAACCCTTAACTCTTAGCCCTTAAGCTTAGCCTTAACTCTCCTGATAGCCATAAACATCGTAATAACCGGCGTACCCCTCACCGTGATACTTATGCGCCTTTCTAACATCCACCGCATTGAGCACCACACCAGTGATGGGCGCATGGGCCTGTTGCAAACGTTTAAGACCCATTTGTACGGTCTGGTAAGGGGTGGTATCTGCCCGCACCACGTAGATCAGGGAATTGGCATGACCGGCCAGCACCATCGCATCACTGACCGCGAGCGCGGGCGCCGCATCGATAACAATACGATCATAATGAGACTCCAGCACATGCATCACGCTGGCAAAACGTTTTGACCCCAACAGCTCCAGAGGATTGGGCGGAATCACACCGGCAGGCAGCACATCCAGCTCGCCTTCGATCAGCGTATACACAGAGTCCTTAAGACAGGAGGTGCCTGCAACCAGCTCCGACAGCCCCTCGGTATTTTTGGCCAGCCCACACACCTTGGCCAACGAAGGCCGACGCATATCGGCATCGATCAGCAACACCCGCTCCATCTGTCCCAAGGCACAGGCCAGGTTCATCGCCACCGTCGACTTACCCTCACCGGGCTGCGAAGAGGTAATCAGCAACACCTTGTGAGCACTGTCCAGGCCGGAGAGCACCACACCGGTGCGAATAGTGCGTATCGATTCACTAAAGCCCCTATCGCACTCCTCTTTAAAGGCCTTCAACGCCATCTGGTTTTTATCACCGCGCTTGAGCAACGGCAACAGCCCCAGCATGGGCACGCCCAGCTTCTGTTCAACGTCACCGGCATGCTTGAGCGTGGTATTCAGGGCTTCGAGCAGGAACGCCAACATAATCCCAAGCATCAAACTGGCGGCAAAAGCGGCGGCGACCACCAGTTTCTTATTGGGTTTGCTAGGCTGTAAGGGCTTTACTGCAGGATCTGAAATACGTGCATTCGCCGTTGCCAGATCATTGGTGGCGCTGGTTTCACTGTGGCGGGTAAAGAAGGTGTCGTAAAGCTGACGATTGACCTCCACCTCCTGGCGCAGCTCCCGCAGCCGGTAGCCTTTACTGTTCAGGCTCTGCACATTGCTTTTAGCCCGCGCCAATTCACGCTCAAGCGAACGCTCGTTAGCCACCAGCATACTAAAATCATTACGCACCCCGCCGACAACGGCACCCACCTGTCGAACCAGGGTACTGCCAGCCCGCTTAACTTCGGAGACAGCCGCGATCATCTTAGGGTGCTTAGGCCCATAACGCTGCGCTAATTCATTTTTTTTGCGTTCTGCCTCAGCAAGATTTTCCTTAAAAGTGCCAACCAGAGGGTGTGCCAGCACCGCCGGGATCACATCGTAATTTTGGCTGGCGCCGCTACGACTGATCTGTTTGAAGATTCCCTCTGCCTCCAGGCGCTGGCGGCGCGCATCGACCAATTTTGTAGAGATCAGATCCAGCTCCGAGCTGGCTAACGACAGACGTCCCTCTTCATCAACCAACTGCTCGGTCTCGCGGAACTGCTGCAAGCGCTGCTCGGCCTCTTTCAGCTTGGCCCGCAGCCCCTCCAGCTGCTCCATCAGCCAGGAGGACGCCTTATAGGTCAGCTGCATTCGCGCTTCAAGATTACTCTCAATGTAGGTCTCGCCCACCGCGTTGGCCACAGCGGCAGCCAGCGTGGCATCACTGGCCTCGAAGCTGATATTAACCAGCTGGGTCTTGCGAATAGGGCTGATCGACAACCGTTCTAAAAAGTTATTGACCAGCAGCTGGTGGGCAATCTGCGGATCGACCACCAAGTCATCGGCAGGCAGCTCGATAGGCAGCCATTGACGCCAATCCGGCAGCTCGTTATTGGGTAGGTACTGCTGCCAGTCGAAGCCCTTCGACTTCGCCGCAGGGTCAAACTCCGGGTGACTGCCGAGACCCAGCTTAGCGATCACCTTTTCGGCCAGCTGGCGGGATTTTAAGATCTCAAACTGGGTCAGGAAGTACTCACTTTTACTGGTGTCCAGCCCGTACAACTCCTCGATGGAGACCACCTTGTTCTGCTGCCCTTCGATCAGCAGGGTCGCCGTCGCCCGATAGATCGGCGTTAGCGAAAACACCACCATCGCGGCCATCAGGGTTACCACCAGCGCCAACCCCAAAATGCCCCATTTATGGCGCATCACCGTACGCCAGTATTCGCGCAGGTCGATCACCTCGGAATCCGCCAGGCGATTGACCAAGGGTTGCTGAGTTTGTGTGTCCATTCTACAGTTCCTAACGACTACGGGGCCGATCTGCCAAAGAGAAAATCAGGCAAAATCAGTGAAAAAAGGCAATAAAAAAGCCGAAACGCGCGGGGTTAAAAGCCGCCCTTCTAGAAAAAGCTCTCTTCAACATTGATAATATCGCCGGGCATGACCAGCGTATTGAGCCCCATCGGCCGGGGTTTCTCACTAGAGGAGCGATCACGCAGCACAAACACCTGTCCGCGTGCCGCACGCTCGGAATAACCGCCCGCCACCGCCACCGCTTTGCGCATCGTCAGACCCGGCCGAAAGGCGTAACCACCGGCCTTCTTGACCTCACCATTGATATAAAACTGCCGGTATTCAAGGATCGTCACATTAACACTGGGGTTGACCAGATAAGGCCCCTTGAGCCCTCGGGTGATCAACGCCTCCAGCTCGCCCAGACGCAGCCCCAGCACCTGCAGCTCGCCCAGAAACGGGTAAGAGATCGTCCCTGCGTCACTCAGGCGCTCCTTAAAACTCAAATCATCTTCGCCAAACACCCGGATCTGCAGCTGATCGCCCGCCCCCAATCGGTAATCCGACAAACCGCTGGGCACCCCCTCGGCAGCCACGACCGTGCTCAATAATAAGCAGATCAGTAACCCAATGGCCGATAAAAACCGGCCATAACGTGAAATTCCGTACACGAATCCAACACCTCAACAATCAACTCAAAAAAATCAGCTGAGAAAATGCAAGCAAAGCCGCTGTCACTACTGTTAACAGCACGCGCTTAAGCCCAGCCCAAGGCCTTAAACGTTAAAGCTTCGTCTCAACCCCAACAAACAGCACCGCCTGCTCATAGCTCTGGTCAGTCGCGTTGGAATCCTTGTCATTCCAGCTGAGACCGCCGCTAAAGCTGAGGTTACGATGGAACAGGTAATCGAGGCTGGCTGCATAGCTCGTCAGGTCATCTTGCTGCGGATCACCCTCAAAGTCATCGCGCGACAAAGTGGCACTGATCCGACTCGATAACCGCTGATTCCACCCATGGGTCCAGCCGAGGCTGAGGGTCTCGTTATCGATAAAGTTGCCGGTGCCGTTGCCCTCTAAAGCGCTACGCGAGGTCGACAGATCAAAAACGGAATAGGTCTGCGGTGCCCACTGCACCTCGACCTCCCAGCTAAAGCCATCGAAATCTTTGCGCGCAGACGCATCAAAATCCTTCTGCGCCAGACCCACTTTAACCGTACCGCTGGTCTTGGCGGTGGTCTCCCAGGTCAGACCCACGCGGTAGCTGCTATTAGCGCTATCGAGCGAATTCGCGACTTCGTAATTGATATCCTCGTATTTGAGTTCAAACAGCGCCCGGGTCTTGGGCAACAGCCGATAGAAGAAGGTACCCGCAACGCCGATATTGTCGCGGTCACGGCCCGCGCTGGTGTCGCGGTGATTGGTGTACTTCTTTTTGAGATACTCCGCACCCACCACAAAGCGCCCCTGCGCGGCTTCGGCGCCATAGCCATAATCCGCCGCCAGCATGGTGGTGCGATACCGGTCCGGCTCGGCGATCACGGTGGGATCGGTTTTGCTAAATTCGCTACCGCGATCATCATGCCCCAGCAGCACTTCGCCCTTTAAATCCAACCGGCTGCGCCGTGAGAACTCCATATGCGAGGTCGCATCAAACAATGAATCAATATAATTATCATCGGAGCTGGACGCATAGAAACCGCCACTAAGCACATAGCCAAACGAGGTGCTATTGACGCCATCCTCCTTCAGCAACCGAAACCCCGGCGTCACCTCGGTGATCAACGAACTCTCCTCGTCTCGCTCATCGGTAAAGATGTTGTCGTCGTAGCGCACCTCCGCATCGAGCTGCAGCAGCAACTGAAACGGCCCTGCCGTCAGTCTCGCGCCCTCATCGGCCGCATTCGCCACCGGAGCCAGCAGCAATCCTAACGCGGCCACCGAAATTACCGACCCCAAACACCTAGAGCGATTGCCTAGCAACATCCTGTAGACCCCTATCGAGAATAGAAACAACACGCAATAATACTTAAAATCCGTCTAAAGAGGGGAAAATAGACCCGATTATCAGCACTTAATTTAGCCGCAGCGTCAAAGCAAGCATCCTTGTGGGTCGGTCTTCAGCCTGACGCAGGCAGCACCAATGTCAGAATAAACCCCAACCCACATAAACCAACAACACCAGCTTTCAACCCAATGTAGGCCCCAAAAGTTAACCGGGAATCAACACCTCGGCTTCCGGCACGAGCGCCTGTAGCCGCTGCTGCAGCGCCTGCTTCGCGCCCTGATCACCATGCACAATCCGGATCTGCTTTGGCTTATGGTGCATTCGCTTAATAAAATTGAGCAGATCTTGCTGATCGGCATGGGCCGAATACCCCCCCAGGGTATACACCCCGGCTTTGATATCGATCCGCTCATCATCCAGCATCACATATCCGCCACGGGGGCCATAGCGTTGAATCTCACGCCCGGGCGTGCCCTGGGCTTGATAACCGACAAAGAGCACGTCGGTACGCGGATCGGGCAGCAGCGCCTTGAGGTAATTGACCATCCGCCCACCCGCGCACATCCCGCTGGCGGCGATCACGATCGCAGGGCGACCACTGCGCTGCAGATAACCCACCAGCTGTTGATGCTGCGGATGGCTATCGATGGTGATCAGCTGTTCAAAGGAGAGCGGGTGCCGACCCGCCTGTTTACGCTGCCGCGCCTCGGCATCCCACAGCGGCTGCAGCTCACGGTAATGCTGGGTGAATTTCGCGGCCAGGGGCGAATCGACGATGATATCGATATCCGCCCAGTCCGTGTCCGGATGACTGTGAATAATGTTTTCCAGCTCATACAGCAGCTCCTGGGTGCGACCGAGACTGAACGCGGGAATCAACACCGTGCCGGCATTTTTCAGCGCCCGCTCAATAACCGACTGCAGCCGCTGTTGTCGCTCCCGGCGCTGCTCATGCACGCTGTCTCTTATACACATCT
>SDWN01000647.1 GCA_004195305.1 Neptunomonas sp.
CACCGAGATAGAAACCCAGCTAGCATCCAAAATTTGTACCCTGCTACCGCATATCGATATGATCCGCATGGTCAGCTCCGGCACCGAAGCCACTATGAGCGCAATCCGACTGGCCCGCGGCTTCACCGGCCGCGACAAGATCATCAAGTTCGAAGGCTGCTACCACGGTCATTCCGACTCCCTGCTGATCAAGGCGGGATCCGGCGCCTTGACCCTGGGAACACCCAGTTCTCCCGGTGTCCCCAAGGCGCTAGCCGAACACACCATTACCCTGACCTACAACGATATCGAAGGGGTCAAACAGGCCTTTAGCGAAATCGGAGATCAGGTCGCTTGTATCATCGTCGAACCGGTCGCCGGCAACATGAACTGCGTACCGCCCATCCCGGGATTTCTTGAAACATTGCGCGAACAATGCGACCAATCCGGCGCACTGCTGATCATCGACGAGGTGATGACCGGCTTCCGTCTGGGTTTACAGGGCGCTCAGGGCTATTACGGCGTTAAAGCCGACCTGACCACACTTGGCAAGGTCATCGGCGGAGGCATGCCGGTCGGCGCCTTCGGTGGTCGGCGCGATGTGATGGAGCAGATTGCCCCACTAGGCCCCGTGTATCAAGCAGGCACCCTGTCAGGCAATCCGGTAGCGATGGCAGCAGGCTTGGCGCAACTGGAGCAGATCAGCCAACCCGGCTTCTACGAACCCCTATTCGCCAGAACCGAGACACTGGTGGCGGGGATGCGCGAGCGCGCGGCTAAGGCGGGTATTCCGTTCACCACCAACCATGTCGGCAGCATGTTCGGATTGTTCTTTACCGAGACCGAACAGGTGGTTAACTTTCAGCAGGCGATCAACTGCAACAACGATCACTTCAATCGTTTCTACCATGCCATGCTGAAAGAGGGTGTGTACCTGGCTCCGGCAAGCTATGAAGCCGGCTTTATGTCAGCCGCGCATACCGATGCGGATGTGCAGGCCACTCTGGATGCGGCAGAACGGGTATTGAATACGCTATAACGCACAGGATCCAGCCAGGGGTCAGCTAGGAGGCTGACCCAGAATAGACAGACCTACTCGGCAGCCGCTCCTGCGTTACTCTACCTCCTGCATCCATGCAGTCGTGCGAAAGCCGGTTCTTTTAAGCTAGAGAGGGGCCAGATTTCCCGCTCATTTTGTCAAATAGAACCACTATTCACGAGCTGCGCCCCTGCAGCTTGCCCTACGGGCAGCTATTGCTGTGTAAATCGGCGGTCCTGCCGATTAATCTTCGCAAATGACCGATTAATCTGACTCAAAATGCGTCTCTCTCGCTACGACTGCCATGGATGGTGGAAGTGCCTGCTATGAAGGATCAATCACAGGTCGATCACTATTCTCGATCAGCCTGCTAGGTCGTCGACCCCTCCTCCAACATCTTAACCAGTCACAGCATCTCAGCCCGCTCCGGCTTCGCCCGGATGCTATCCAGCACAGCACGGCGTTTTTCTACAGGCAGCCGCTCGATTTTAGCGCGCAACCGATTGCCGCTGTAAAGATCGACAGACGCGCTACGGGCAGCTTCGGCCCAGCCCAGCGCAAACTCAGTGGGTGATGCCAGAATGCCCTCCTGAACACGAAAGCGACTCATATTGCTGCGTAGTTTGTCTAATTCGCCGAGGTTTCTGGTCGCCTGGACCGAACAGCAGTGCAGAAGATGGCGCACCCCGGTGCTAGAGACCAGCAAAAATGCTGTGCGGCCAGGCTCGAAGGAGATCGGTTTAACACGGTAATCTAGCGCTACAAAGTAACGTTCAACTAACAGGAAATAAGCAGGCCAGGGAAGCTGATCCAATTGAAACAGGAGCAGATCGTCAGGGTGCATCCGGGCACGGAGTCCAAGGGACATGGACAAAAAATCCTTTTATCTGTAGCGAAACATTACTATAGATAGCTTCTCGGCAGAATTAAAGCCCCTCTGCTTAAGAGGGGCTTATTTAAAGCCAATAGTTTGCTTGAAGCTATTCCTATTCAAGCGGGACCGGGCTCGAGTTAATAACCTATTCTGCGACGGAGTACAGCACGTACGACAACAACACACCTCTTTCTGACCAGCGAACAGCAGCTGAGCCACCGTGATCAGCAGATAAAGCCCGAAAAACCAGGCGGATGGTTTGTGCGTCTGGGGCGCGTCTTCTCCTCACTCGATAGCGTCATGCTCGCGCACCTATCCGATCAACCTGAACACAGACTGCGGCACTGAACGCTATTGCATAGCGGCCCGCACGCAATCACCAACCCACAGCTAGCCGATAACAGTCTGGTAGCGTATCGGCGTCGATTCTTGATACCATTCCCGATTCTGTATTCGGGGCAGTAACGCCCGCCACCTGTCGATATCAAAGGATGAATGATCATGCAACTGACCCACCGTTTCCGCCGCCTACGGCGTACCTCAGCACTACGTGATCTGGTTCGCGAAACACAGCTTTCAGTTAACGATCTGATCCTGCCCATCTTTGTCGAAGAAGATATCGATACGCCGGTAGAGATCCGGACCCTGCCCGGTATCCGCCGCTACCCAGAAACCATGCTTCCCGGTGTCATAAAAGAGGCCCATGCAGCGGGGATCAAGGCGGTTATTCTGTTCGGTATTTCGCATAACAAGGATACCATCGGCGCAGACAGCTGGGATGAAAACGGGCTGATGGCGCGCATGATCCGCAGCGCCAAAGAGGCCGTACCTGAAATGGTCGTCATCTCCGACAACTGTTTCTGCGAATACACCAGCCACGGCCACTGCGGGGTGATCTGCGATCACGATGTTGATAACGACAAAACCCTGCTCAATCTGCAACAACAGGTCGTTGTCGCCGCGAAAGCCGGTGTCGATATGATCGCACCCTCGGGCATGATGGACGGCATGATCGCCGCGATCCGCGAGGCGCTGGACAGCAACGGCTTCGAGCACATCCCAGTGATGTCTTACTCCACTAAGTTTTCATCCAACTACTACGGCCCTTTTCGGGAAGCCGTAGACAGCTCATTCAACGGCACCCGTGACAGCTACCAGCTTGATTTTGGCAACCGCAAAGAGGCCCTGGCTGAATCCTTGCGTGATGTCGAAGAGGGGGCCGATATCTTGATGGTAAAGCCCGGCATAGCCTATCTGGATCTGCTCAGCGATATCCGCCGCCACACCCATCATCCACTGGCGGTCTATCAGGTCAGCGGCGAATACGCCATGATCAAGTTTGCCGATCAGGCTGGCGCTATCGATGGCAAGGCGCTGATGATGGAAAACCTGATCGCCTTCAAGCGTGCGGGGGCCGACCTGATCATCACCTATTTCGCCCTGGAAGCAGCCGCAGTGCTAAACAGCCGCCCCTAACGGACCTCAGCAACGCACTAACGGCCTGCTCATTCGAGCAGGCCGTCTTCCTCATTCAAGCAAACCCTCTGCCGCTCACCCCTCCCTAGCCCGGATTTTTCACAAAGTCGCTAACAGTCAGACTGTAAGCCCTATGGTGGCTGAAGCTGCGGCTTACATTGCAAGTCACACTTTGTCACCAGGGGCGCTGATCGAATTTCTGGGCCATCTTACGCTGCATTTGGCGCCATCTCCCTTAAGCCCTGGAACCACAAAGGCTTGGCGGAAGATACTGCCAACTGCTTAGCCAGCTGACCCAGAAATCCCAACCCCTTCATGAAATATCCGGGCTTGTTGTCTGTTTCTTTTACAGTGCCGCCCCCCTGAAAATTTTTCTGCTTAGGTTTCATTACGTTAATCAGAGGCACAGTAATTGCTTTATCTTTGACTACAATTAAATTGATAGCACTGCCAAGAGGTGACCATGTTACCCAAGCCCCTCTATGAAATTTTACCCTACGGCTACTTTATAGTCGGCGGTGGTTTATGGCTGGTCAGCACCAGTGCTTTGGAAACGCTTGCCGGTGTCTTGCTCTATTTTGCCGGTGCCCAACAATGGGTATTGCGCAGCAACTACCGCCGCAGTGATCGAGTTAGAACCAACCTGATCAACAACCACCTGCAACTCGCTGAGGAGCAACTGCATCACCCGCTGTATCCGCGCTGGCTTTACGAGATGTTGCCGTTTGTCTATATAGGGCTGGGGTACCAGCTGGCCAACCTGCTGCATAACTCCAGCCTGGCAGGCACCCTCGTATTAGATATCCCTGCTGCCCTGGCGGCATCGTTCTGCTTAATCGTCGCGGGCTATCTGGTATTAATTTTACGCGGGCGACACCGGCTTCATGCCAATACTGTTAACACGGGGTCTCTTCAACCACCCCACTCTGCCGCAAAGCGATAACCCTATGATGCCTAAATTTGTCTACGAAACAATCCCCTACTTTTACATGCTGGCAGGGTCATTGTTGATGCTTATTCAGCCAAATATGGCAGATTCGCTGTTGATGCTTATTCAACACAGTACGCTAGGTTCGCTATTGATGCTTATTCAACAAAATACGCTTCTCGCGATGGCGGGCTTGGCACTTTTTATTGCAGGATCCTTGTGCTGGGTCACCCGGGCTCGCTACCGTCAACGTCACGGTCGCCGCTACCCCAGCCGGGAATACCACGATCTACCCAAACTGAGCAGCGATCCGATCGACAGTTACCAACGCTCCACCACGCTACCTGCCAATATCTACGAAGCCCTGCCTTTCACATATCTTATTGCTGCCATTCTCAGCTACCAGATCTACCTCAATACCGCCCCCTCCTATCCGGCATATCTCGCTACGGTTTTATTTACCACGGCAGGACTCTACACCTGGCTGTTACGTGGCTACCATCGAGGCTATCATCAGCCCCACTCTCCGCTATTGAACGACTGATCTGATCCTGTCTGCAACAGCATGTGATCCCGAACGCATCCCCGACAGCCGTTTCGGCTTCTATCCATCACCGATGATCCAACCGTGTTGCCCTACTTAAGTAGAAGCACTGCCGAAAACATTAGTGGAGGTGACAACCGGGAGCTGATTTCGGGTCTACGCTTAAATCAGCAGCAACAGTCGGCTTGGGATGCCCCCTACGCGTGCTCAAACCTATTCTCGTCAGGAGGACCGCTCTATGCTTGAGCAATTAAAAACCACACCGCTACTGACCATCGATGACCCGCCCTGCTGCACAGTTCTCAATCAAACCGCGTCCACGCCGCTGCTGCTGATCTGTGATCACGCCTCCAACTATATTCCGCCGCAGCTGGATCGACTCGGCCTGACACCGGCACAACTGGACCAGCATATCGGCTGGGACCGAGGCGCTGCCGATCTGGTCCAGCTGCTCTCGGACCTGCTCAACTGC
>SDWN01000650.1 GCA_004195305.1 Neptunomonas sp.
TAGGCAAAAACGACCGAAAAAGCGCAGTTTATAGCTATAAATGAGCATTTTGAGGTCGTTTTTAACGACGTATCGGCAACGCAGGTAAATTTCCAACAACCTGTCTAGAGAGAGGAACTCAATGGCTCGACGATAAGGCGTCCGTACATCCCCTCCTTGCGGTGACTCGGCAAGAAACAGTTAATCGGGTACTCGCCAGGCTCCTTAACGAACAGATACAGGTCGCGCTCGGTAAAGGGCGCGACCGGGATATGATGCTGCCCGGGCGGAATTTTACTCTCTAGAACATTCACCACTTCGGCGCCCTTGCTGAAGAATTCAACAGCGCCAAAATAATGCGTGACCCAGGAACTGTTACTCAAACGAATCCGCACAACAGCCCCGGACTGCAATCGGATCAGACTTGGTGAGAATTGAAAGTTTGACATAATCACGTAGTGCGTCTCACCCACAAAACGATAAACACCCGTATCCGGATCAATGCTCAGCGCCTGCGCCAAAGCCTCCTGCCTTTGTCGGGCAACAGCCTCATCCTGAACCTCAGCACCGACCTGCAAAGGCACCGTATCACATCCCCATAGCAGCACAACCACACACAGCACAATACGCGTCGTCATTTACACCCCCACCCGGACTAAGCCATCCTAGCCGATGACTTCAGCAGACAGCTTACAATGACACTATAGACACAGCTCCGCAGACTTGCCGCCAGCGCCCTGCATGGGTATTGTGCCCTCTTTCACTTTAGCGATTCCGGCACCTGCCTGTCTCGCCTACCGATCCCGCAAGGAGCAATCGATGCCCAGCTCGTCCTTTCCCCGCACCCTCAAGCTCAGCCTGGCCCTCGCCACCGCACTTGTCATGCCTAACAGCCATGCAGCGGAAGGCCCCGTACTCCACTACGACAAGAAAACTTATCAGCAGCAGACCTTGCCTGCCGCCGTTCAGACCTCACTTCATGGACTGAGACAACAATACGACCAGCAACGCCTCGACGTACTCAACAACTACGCCGTTAATCGCTATGTGCGCGAACAGTCGATCCAGCAACAAAAAACATTCCAGCAACTGCAGCAGGAGCTACTCAGTCCGCCAGCCCCTACCCGCCTGCAAATCGAAGCTTTTTACAACGCCAACAAAGCGCGCATCTCCGGAACGTTAGAGCAGGTGCAGGAAAAGATCGCTGAACATCTGGGCCAGCAAGCGGCACTCGAAAAACAACGCCAACTACTCGAACGGATCAGCTCTGAAAAAGACTACCGCGTCGACCTTCCCGAGCTGCCAATACTGCGCCTGCCCATCGACTTGGCTGGTTACCCCAGCAAAGGCAACCCCGACGCCAAAATCACCCTGGTAGAGTTTGCCGACTACCAATGTCCACACTGCAAAAATGCCGGTCCGGTCGTTAAAAAGCTGATGGAACAGTATGGCGAACAGGTTCGCCTGGTCTATCGCGACTTCCCGGTCAACCAATCCGGAATTTCGCGCAAAGTCGCAGAAGCGGCCGTTTGTGCCGACCAGCAAGCCATGTACTGGCCCTTCCATGAACTCGCCTTCTCCCGTCAGTCTTATCTCAAGTCAATCAGTACCGAGATGCTGGCGACCGAGCTAGATATGGATATCGCCGCATTCAACACATGCCTTAAAAGCGGCGACGCACAAGCCCGTGTCGCCACCTCTGAAGCCGAAGCCAGAGAGCTCGGCGTCGCCAGCACACCCACGTTCTTTGTCAATGGACGCCCGCTAAGCCATAGCCACGGCGACCTGAGCAGCGACCTGAGCAGCATGATCGAACAAGAACTTAAGCTGATTAACTAGCCCTCACCCCCGCGCCTCGGCGAGGCGCGGGGAAACAACCAACAATAAACAAGCCACCCCTCATCGCAAACAACTACCCAGCACCAAAACCAAGCATCAAAACTAACCAGCGAAATCATATTTAGATTTTGATCCATCAAAATGCAAATCGAATCAAGATTATGACTCCCGAGCAGCTACAACGCATCGAGCAACAAATAGGCCGAGCCCCACGAGGCATCGCAGAGATCGGCTACCAATCCCCCGACGGTATCCCGATGGTGCTGCGAATGCACTCTCTGGTCGACGATAAGCCGTTCCCGACCCTGTACTGGCTCTGCTCCAAGGATCTTCATAAAGCCATCAGCCAGATCGAAACCTGTGGCTGGGTCAAGCAGATCGAGCAGGAGCTCCAGGTCGACCTAGCACTCAACACCCGCTACCAGAAAAACCACCGCGATTATGTTGCGCGCCGCGATCAGTATATGAGCGACACGCAACGTCAACGCATCGCCGAACTGGGATTTACGGAGCTGTTTCAGCGCTACGGGATCGGCGGCATATCCCAGTGGGACAAGGTGCGCTGCCTGCACATGCAGTACGCCCACTACCTGTGCGGAGAAGGTGACAACAGAAACGTTATCGGCATGCGGATGGAGCAGGAGTTCGGCCTGTCGAGGCTAAAAATAAACAACTAGCCCGGATATTTCATGAAGGGATCGAAATTTCCGGGCTAGACACACCGCCCAACCACATCGCGGCAATGATACCGGGTTAAAGAGATGCTGCGGGAGCCTGCCCGCAGGCGAAAGGTGGGATGCATCAGACAGGACCAAATATCGCCGGGAGCCCGGCTCCCACAGGACCCCGCCTGAATCTGCGCCCGCTACCTAGCCCTATTCAGAGCAGCCTGGCCTTCTGGATGATTCAGGCTAGCGACCCAACAGACAGTGACAACAAAGAATAAGCACTTAGCAAAATCGCCGCTCCTGCGCATTGCCTGCATGGATGCAGGTATGCCGTTGTTGTCTGGAACTGACAACGGCCCATGCGCCCGCGGCATATGACCGCCAGGGATGGCGGAAATGCCTAAAATGCAGGAGCATTTTTAGGCACGTACATCCTGTACATAAAAGGCCGGGCAATCGCCCGGCCGTCTTCAATCCAGCTGCGTTAGGAACAGCTTCAGCCTTGTAACCGGTGGTACTTTTCCATCAACGCCTCTTCGGTCTCCACGTGGTCAGGATCCTTAGGAATACAGTCAACCGGGCACACTTCAACACACTGAGGCGTATCGTAGTGACCGACACACTCGGTGCACTTGGACGCCTCAATTTCATAAATCTCGTCACCCGGCGTGATCGCCTCATTAGGGCACTCCGGCTCGCAAACGTCGCAGTTGATACACTCGTCGGTGATAATTAACGCCATGATCGGCTACCTCTACTCTCGTATATTCGCGGCGTGATTTACGCCAAATGTTTTTTCAATGCTTCGGCCACAGCAGGATGGACAAACTTTGACACATCACCGTTCAACGCGGCCACTTCACGAATCAAGGTTGAAGAGACGAAGCTGTATTTCTCTGCAGGTGTCAGAAACAGCGCCTCAAATTCGGGATAGATGGCACGGTTCATATTAGCCAGCTGAAACTCGTATTCGAAATCCGAAACAGCTCGCAAACCCCGCAACACAGCACAGGCTTTGTTCTCTTTCATAAAATCAGTCAACAACCCGCTAAAGCCGATGACTTCAACCTTATCCTGATGCTGAAGCACCTCACGAGCCAACTCAGCCCGCGTCTCTAGCGGCAGTAGCGGCTGCTTTGAAGGGCTCGCCGCTATAGCCACGACTACCTTATCAAACAGCTTCGCAGCACGCTCAACAAGATCAGTATGACCATGAGTGATCGGATCAAAGGTACCCGGATAGACAACTATATTCATCAATAATAATCCACGCGCACTTGGGAATCGCGCGAATGGTAACGGAATTGGCGCACTGGTACAAATACCATGCATCTACAGACCCCACCGTCAGGTCAATTGATCGATGCCCTGGCTCATCCCGTCGTAACGGCTATCAGACGAGCCTTACCCACATCCATGAACGCAACGCCGATCGCACCCGAGTACAGCCTCCTTCCATGCTTATCCGGTTGATGTTGATCGTGACTAAGAGAACCGCACGCCCAGCCGAATAGTTAATACTCACTACCCGGTTAGCGCAATCCATGCAGGACTACGAGACGACAATGCCCGCGGGGGCAAGCGCAGCGACTGGCGGCGGATTAATGGCAGGCCCTCAGGCGGCTTCCTATGTCGGGTTGAAACCCTACTTGTGGCTGTAGGAAGTCTAACGCCTGGGCGGCTGTACCGGGGATACCGCTGGCAGGTTGATCAAATTTGGATTGGGATTGTTTCAGATAAAGGGTGCCGCATGCGTCGGGTTGAAACCCGAGCTACAAAAGAAGCAGGCTGGGGTTGCTGGCAATAAGGAATCCCGAGGCGGTGTCGCTTCCTGCCAGCAGGCTGTTGAAAAGCGTTAGCGAGGCCGCCGAGACTAGGCAAAAACGACCGAAAAAACGCAGTTTATAGCTATAAATGAGCATCTTGAGGTCGTTTTTAACGACGTATCGGCAACGCAGGTAGATTTTCAACAACCTGCTAGGAAGCGGCCTCTCTCGACCCGGCATCGACGCTTGCGTCCATGTTATCGAGACCCCGGCCCATGAGCCTGCGGCTACGGAACGTTTACGACAACGTCAACACCGCCGCAGGCTCAATCGATCAATTGCTGGCAGCGCCCCCTCTGAGCCATAAAACACGCCGCCCAGATACCCTTTGGAACCATTTTTTCGGTAGAATATGGACCTTTTCGCAGTTTCAAAGGTCGACCCACCTCAAATGAAAAAACGTATTGCGGTTATAGGTACCTCTTTCAGGCTACCCGGCACTTCGCCCACCACATTTTGGGATGATCTTCTGGCCCAGAAGGATTTGGTGACAGAAGTTGATGACCAGCGTTGGTCCAAAGATGCCTACCTGCATCCGAATAAAGGACACCCCGGAACCAGTTACTCCTTTGCAGCAGGTAGTATTGGCGACATATCCGGTTTTGATGCCAGCTTCTTTGGCATTTCCCCTAGGGAAGCTGCCAACATGGACCCGCAGCAGCGACTGTTGCTGGAGCTTACCTGGGAGGCGATGGAAAACGCCGGCACGCCGCCATCGTCATTGCGAGGCAGTGATTGTGGTGTCTTTATCGGCATTTCGAGCACCGATCATGCCTACCGGGCTGCTGATGACCTGGCCTCGCTAGATGCCTTCAGCGGTACCGGCAACACCATGAGCATCGCCGCCAACCGGATATCCTACGCGTTCGACCTGCACGGCCCGAGCATCTCGATGGATACGGCCTGTTCCTCTTCTTTAGTCGCATTCCATCAGGCCTGCCAGTCGATACTGTCCCTGTCTCTTATACACATCTCCGAGCCCACGAGACGG
>SDWN01000653.1 GCA_004195305.1 Neptunomonas sp.
CGCGCGGCTTCTGCAGCATTCTGCGCCACCTCCTGAACCGTGGCACTGAGTTCATGCACCGCCGCCGCAACCTGGTGAGTCTCCTCCTGATGAGTTGCCAGTGACAGGTTGGCCTGCGTGGTCACCGCCGCCATGGTTTCGGCAGAGCCGGTCAGCTGTCCACCGAAGACACCCACCTGCACAACAGTTGCCTGAACCTTCGCGGCAAAGCCATTGAAACCATCGGCCAGATCGGCCAGCTCATCATGGCCCTCGGCATTCATACGCACGGTCAAGTCGCCATCACCGGCGGAAATTTCATGCATCGCGGTAGCCGTAGCGCGCAACGGCAGGATGATACTGCGACTGATCAGCCAGGATAGAGCGATCAACAGCGCCAGCACCGCCGCCAAAAACATAGCGTGGTTAGTTAGCTCCTGCTGAAACTCCGCATCGATATCATCGATATAGACGCCGGTACCCAGGATCCAACCCCAGGGCTTAAAACCCTTGACATAGGAGAGCTTGGGAAACAGCGCGTTAGCATCGCCAGCGGCAGCCCCCTTGGGCCTAGTCCAATAATAATCGACAAATCCTGCGCCATCTTTACGCACAACACGGACAAACTCACTATAAAGCCGCTTGCCTTTCTTATCTTCCAGACCCCCCACTTCCTGGCCATCCAGTTCCGGTTTGATCGGGTGCATGACCACTCGGGGAGTCATGTCATTGAGCCAAAAATATTGCCCGTCTTGGTAGCGTAGCTTGCGGATCACTGCGATCGCACCCGCTTGCGCCTCTGCTACCGAAAACTCGCCGTTGTCGGCGCGCTCAGCATAGCCCCGTAGCACACTGTGTGCTGTTTCAGCCAGACGGATAAGACGATCTTTCTTGGCCTCAAGCAGGTCGTCACGTTTCTGAAACGTCTCGAAAATATACGTCGCCGCAAAGATCGTCATCGTGACAACGGCCAGCAGCCAGATGCGCTGGGCAATAGTGAGTTTAGAAAGCATTGATTAGACCCCATCGGACATATTTGCAAATAGAATAGACCTGATGCTGCAATCCAGTAGCGCAGAGACGCGAAGAACTTTCTATTCAGGCATGGCAGGCTGATGTCTATTGTCACTAACAGACAAAAGACAGAACCCAAAAGTGATCCGATCTTACCTTATTCAGCCCTGCACTCAACCAAAAAAACGCGGTAACCTACGTTTCATTGATACTCAGATGACGGTGATCATCAGCGATGCTGGAGAGGGCATTGCCGAGGACAAACATCGGGGCAAGATTGCCTGGGGTGAAGGCACCGCCTTCCCCTTTACCCTGCCGACCCACCGCACGCTCACTAACCCCTGGCTCACTAACCCCAGTTAGTGGCGAGGGGTATCGCTCCCTTTTGAACCAATAGTTATTACTAAGTCCTCCCGCCAGATTAATGATTACCGCCACCGGCATTCATCGCGGTGTTGCCCTGATCTACCGGCAAAATCACGCCGTTAATGGCACTGGAGGCCTCTGAGGCCAGAAACAGTGCGGGCCCGACCAGCTCATCCGGTTCGATCAACCGTCCCTGGGGCAGGCCATTGAGAATTCTGGGAAGCACCTGCTCGCGGAACGTCGGATCAGCCAGGTGCTGCTCCAGACCTGGGGTGCGAATCTGAGCCGGCGCCAGCGCATTGCAACGAATGCCATGGCGCGCATACTCGATGGCGATTTCGCGAGTCATCTGATGCACCGCGGCTTTGGCGCAGCTGTACGGCATCGCGCCGCGTCCCAGCGCATTGATACCCGCGTTGGAGCCAATCTGGATAATCGAACCACCGCCAGGTTGGTCAAGCATCCGCTGCAGCGCCTGCTGATTACAGTAGAAATAGCCGCTAAGACTGACGTCCAACGTCTGCTGCCAGTCCTGCGCCTCAAGCTGGTGCGGTTTAACCCGGCGGGGAAAGGCGAAGGGCACATTGATCAGCACGTCGATGCCGCCGAGATGCGGGTCCAGCTGTAGAAACAGTTGTTCAACCTGGCGTTGATCGGAGATATCCGCCTGACACGCCAGTGCATCGATGCCCAGGTCCTGCAGCTGCTGTACGGTCTGCTGCAACCCGGCATTATCGATATCACAAAGGACCAGGTTGGCGCCAGCCTGGCCGAAACCCAAGGCCAGGGCATGGCCGACCCCGCCATTGGCACCGGCTCCGCTGATCAGCACCCGCTTACCCTGTACGCTGAACAGGCTGTTGTCGCTGTTACGGTTGTCGCTCATGGTTTTACTCATCGTCGCTTGTATCGCTCATGGTTTGGCTCATCGTAACTGTTACCGCTCATGGTTTGACTCATCGACGCGGATGTCAGGCCCCTGCAGTACCAGTTGCCGACAGTAGAAAGCCCACTCTCGTTTGAGCACCTGGGCGCGGTTCCTGGCGTGACGGAAGCCGTGCCGCTCATCGGCAAACGCCTGATACTCAACCGCAAGCCCCCGGCCTTTAAGCTGGTTGTAAAGGCGGTAGGACTGAGTAGCGGGGACCACCCGATCCAGCCCTCCCTGAAAAAAGATCAGCGGCCGACAAAACGCTTCAGGACGATGCACCGGCGAGCGCGAACGGTAGGCCAGACGCTCTGTCTGCCGATCACCGATCAGCCAATCCAGATAGCGGGATTCAAATTTGTGGGTGTCGCTGGCCAGCCGTTCCAGGTCGCTGATACCGTAATGGCTGGCACCGCAACGCAGCCACTGTTGCCCCGCTGGCTGGCTCAGCGCCTGAAGCGTGGTGTAACCCCCGGCGCTATTACCGCGCACCACAATCTGCTCAGGATCGACCCAACCCTGGCCAATAAAAAATCGAGCCGCCGCGATCACATCTTCGACATCGGCGATGCCCCACTGCCCCTGCAGTTGTTCACGGTAGTGCCGACCATAACCGGTACTGCCGCGATAGTTAAGGTCTAACAGCGCAAAACCGCGCTGTAACCAAAACTGTTTTAACGGATCGTAACGGCCATCAGCCTGCGCGGTTGGGCCACCGTGAAGCTGGATGATTAACGGCAGCCGCTGGACGACCCCCACCGCAGGGCGATAAAGCAGGCCATAAACCGTTGCCGCTGACGGCGATGAAATCTGCACATGGCAGGGTTGTATCACCGCTGTCGGCAGCGATCCGGAGGGCATCAGGATCTGTTCGATGATTGTCGGTTTAGCGGTCGGTTGAATCGCTGGCGGTACGCTCAAATCAACAGTCGGCTGATGGTCAGCCCCGGTGAGCACCTCTGCGGCTGCGGAGCAGGCGACTAATTGGCCCGGCCCGGTAGTCGGTTCTGCGATAGCCAATAACCGCCCCTTTGACTCGGCCAGGCTGTGCACCGCCGCCCAGCTTCCCAAGCTGACCAGCTGTCGGCTCGGCAGGGATAGCACCCCCAGCTCGGCTTTACCCTCATGCCACCAGCTGCAACCGATCCGTTGCGGATCAAGCACCACGTAGGCCTGCTGCCCGAGTTGCCAGGGAGCGCGGCAAAATTCAGCATCGCGCTGCAACAGCACTTCGGTATCGCTCTGGCGGTGATGATTGTCGAGCTGATTGTCGGGCTGTTTCATGCCCGATGCGGTAGCACCTTGCCGATAACGGCACAGGTTCCACCAGCCATTACGGTCGGATAAGAACAACAGCGAGCCATCGGGGCTGAACTCCGGTTGCAGCACCGACTCGCTCTGGCCCCTATGATGACCTTTAGTGAGCGCTTGCTTACCTTGCGGCACCCCGTCGGCATCCAATGTTTCCAGCCATAGCTGGGTCGATGTCCAGGGTTGATTGGGGTGATCCCAACTAACCCACGCCAGTTTGCTGGCATCCGCATTCAAGCGTGGTGAACTGTAGAAATCGGCGCCCTGTGCCAACACCGTGCGGCGGCCCGGCTCGGTCGCCGTGGTCGGGTTGCCCAGACAGATCGCCACCAGTCGATTGCTAATCTGGCCGTTGTCGCTATGTTGCTCCTCTACCGCAATGATCCGGTTTCGGCGTCGATCAAACTGCAGATCGGCATACCGAAACCCCTCCACCTGACGCACTCGCGTCAGCGCCTGCGGTTGCTCGAAACTGTGCCAGTACAATCCCTGATCGGCATCATTAACGAACACCACCGCGTTGTTGGCGATGCGGTAGCTACCGCCCCCATACTCATGAACCCGGCTACGCACGCTAAAGCCGCTGGGCGTTAATACGCTTGATCGTTCGTCACCGTGCCTGCAGCGGATCAGGTTACGGCCCTGGCTGGCATCAAACTCCAGCCAGGTCAGCCACTCACCGTCACTCTGCAGCTCGGCCCACTGCTGGCCCTGTTGCGCCGCCTGCTCGGCGCTGATCGGCATGGCGGGTTCGAGCACCTTTTTAGGCTCCGAGGTTTGCTGCAGTGTGCGCTGCGGACTGGCGTTTGGCATACGTGCTACCCTCTGGCGATCAACTGCTGCAGCTGAGCCTGAGCCTTGTTGATGTTACGGGAATTGCGCAGGATCAAACCGCTGCCATCGGCGCTGTTGGCCCGTTCGCGGGCGGATTCGATCAAATGATGGTGCGCTGACTTGGCGCACACCGGGTCGGCGTTGGCGGCATCGCCGGTCAGCTTAAAAGCCTGGCAGCGACAGCCGCCAAAATCTTTCTGTTTTTCATCGCAAGAACGGCAGGGCTCCTTCATCCAGCCGAAACCGCGAAAATGGTTGAAGCCGGTTGAGCGGTACCAGATCTCCTCCAGCGAAGTATCTCGCACATTGGGGAATGCGATCGGCAGTTCCCGCGCGCTATGACAGGGCAACGCAATACCATCGGGAGCGATGGTCAGAAACAGTTTGCCCCAACCATTCATACAATCCTTGGGACGCTCTTCGTAGTAATCCGGCATCACCAAGATCAGTTTGGGGCCGGTGCCATTGAGCTGATCACGGTACCGGTTGGTGATGACCTCGGCGCGGCTCAACTGGTCGCGGGTGGGCAGCAGCTGATCGCGGTTGGCCAGCGCCCAGCCGTAATATTGGGCGGTGGCCAGCTCGACATAATCGGCCTGCAGCGTCATCGACAACTCGATGATCTGGTCAATCTGGTCGATGTTATCGCGATGGATGACAAAATTGAGCACCATCGGGTAGCCCTGCGCTTTGACCTCACGCGCCATCGCCAACTTCTGCGCAAACGCTTTTTGACTGCCCGCCAGACGGTTGTTCAACTCTTCGGAACTGGCCTGAAAACTGATCTGAATATGATCCAACCCGGCCGCTTTAAAGGCCGCCACCCGCGCTGCATCCATCCCCATCCCGGAAGTGATCAGATTCGTGTA
>SDWN01000869.1 GCA_004195305.1 Neptunomonas sp.
AACAGGAGGCCGAGCGGCTGTCGATTTCGGGTGACCTCTGTCGCACTCATCTGACCCTGCTGCGTGGCGCCGAGGGGCTGGCAAATAAAGTCCGCACGGTGTTTGAGCAGTCTGACTTTGAGCCGTTGACCGATCCGGACCAGATGCTCTATAGCGGCGGATTTTTTGGCGACAGCGATAAACAGGCGATGACCCAGATTCGCAACTGCCCGCCGGAGCGACTCGGTGAGCTGGAACCGATGTTTCAGGATCCGCGGCTCGAAGAGATGCTGTTTAGGTTTCGGGCGCGCAACTATCCGCAGACCCTCGAGAGTGAAGACCAGCAGCGCTGGTTCGAATTTTGTAGTCAGCGACTGTTGGAGCCAGGGCCGAACCTGTTGGGCTTTGAACAGTTGTTTCAGCGGCTGAATGAGCTGGGCAGCGACCCGCTCCTGCCGCCGGATAAGCTCCATATCCTACAGGAGATTGCGGCCTATGCTGAGTCGATCTACCCGGTTTAATGGTTGCTTTAGCGGCGATAGGGATTCTTTATGCGGCTGTTGTTGACCGGTAAATATCGCCTGCCGCCTCGTTTAACCACGCTGGGGTTAACTGTTTTTATCGGCTGCGGTTCCGGGGTGCTATTGGCCGCCAGTACCATCGGCCTGCCTTACACCTTGGTGCCGTCCGCTGTGTCTGAGAAGCTCCGTGATGTTGACAGTGTTGAGTCCGCATGGATTGAGGTGGCACCTGATGCGTTCAGCAGCGGTTATCGCAGTGGTATCGATGTCTATAAAAGCATGGCTGAACACAGCTTTGATGATGAACCGATGGTGGTGGTTTATGCCAAGGCTGATCCGGCTATGGCCCTGCCTGAGGTGGTGGTGACCTCGGCGTCTATCGATTCAGAATACACCCATATCACCGCGGCAGAGGCGATTCCGTCCGCTGCGTCTGAGCAGCACCGTGATGTTGACAGTGTTGAGCACGCATGGGTTGAGGTGGCACCTGATGCGTTCAGCAGCCGTTATCGCAGTGGTATCGATGTCTATAAAAACATGGCTGAGCATAGCTTTGATGATGAACCGATGGTGGTGACTTATGCCAAGGCTGATCCGGCTATGGCCCTGCCTGAGGTGGTGGTGATCTCGGCGTCTATTGATTCAGAATACACCCATATCACCGCGGCAGAGGCGATTATAGATCCGCTAGCCCGGGGCGAAGATAAGATCTATTTACAGATCACCGCACCGTCCGCTGCACTCTCGGATGCGCCCGGAGCCGCGGCGCCGGGCAAACCTAAGCAGCGTCGCTTCTTTACTGAGTCCTAGCCGTATTTACCGCCGCTTGTTGCGCTGTCCACATGCGGTAGAAGGACTGCTCCATCTGCCTGGAAAAATCCTCGCCATCGCACAGCGCTGAAGACAGTAAACGTTGCCGCAGGCTTCGCTTTAAATCCTCCAGTTGTTCCCGATCGGCACACAGTTCTGCGGCCCGGCTGACAAACCTGTGCTCATCCTCTACCACAAATTCCGGGCAGTCCACGGCGTTCATGATCAGGCCACCAAAGCGAGCGGCAAAATGATTGCCCATGAGGGTCAGGGTCGGTACCCCCATCCAGAGGGCGTGACAGGTATTGGTGTGGCCGTTCCAGGGCTGGGTATCGAGAATCAGGTCTACTTCGTTATGGCGTTGCAGGTAACCCTGGAGTGAACTCCAACCGCAGAGTTTGAGGCGTTCAGCCTGGATGCCGTATTGTGCAAAGCGCTCGACCATCCACGCCTTTCCGGCCGGCTGGCTCAGAATCGCCATCTGTAACAGCAGCCGGGAGCCGGGGGTTGCCGTGAGTACGCGGCTCCAAAGTTCGATGACGTGGTCGTTGACCTTCTCCGCTTTATTAAAGCTACCAAACATTACCGGTCGGGTTGCAGATGCCGCCGTAACCTCGATTGCAACGTCAATCGCAGGCGGCTGATAACAGAAGAAGGGCCTGTTCAGGCGGATTAACTGCTCGCTGTAAAAATGATCTGCGCTGCTCTCAGGATCAACCACTGCGTCGGTAATGCGATAATCGATCGATGCCATCCCGCTGGTATTTGGGTAACCGAGATAGCTTACCTGAACCGGTGCATGACGCCGGCTGAGCAGGCTTATCCGGCTGCTGGTATGGCTGTCCAGATCCACCAAAATATCGATTTCAGCCTCGGCAATCAGCAGGGTCGCTTTTGCATCGTGCGCGCCCGTGATGTCGATCCACTGGGTGCAGCGCTGTTGTAAACGGGCGCTTAGTGTATCGGGATGTTCGAGTTGGGCTATCAGTATGGGACTGATCCGGCTGGGGTCAAAACTATCAAGCAGTGCGGTCATAAAAAAACCGATAGGGTGCTGATGAAACCCTTCGGATATAAATCCAACCCGCAGGGGGGGCTCTGAATGTTGTAAGCGATAGCCCAGGGTTTCGCTGAGCGGGGCCGATCGCTCACTGCCAGGCAGCGCGGCGCCTATGCGCAGGTGTGCCTCGTAAACGCTCTGGGGGTCATACTGGGGTGACAGATTGGTCGCATACAGCAGCGCTGACTCGACACTCATATGATGGCTCGGTTTTGAGCGAAGTGTTGAGATTTTGTGCCATAGGGTTGTCGCCTGAGTGATCTCTCCCAGTGCTAGGTAATAGGAGCCCAGATTGTAATGCGCCACCGGGCAACCCGGCTGTAGCGCCAGGGCCTGCTTGGCTGCATCGATCGCCGCAAACAGGTCGCCACGCTTGTGCGCCACAGCGCTCAGATTAAGATAACACTGGTAGGGATCTGCTCCCTGTTCGATGGCAACCAGGTAGGCGTGCGTGGCAGCATCCCATTGCTGTGCCGCCTGGTAACAGATCGCCTGCTGCAGCAGCGGGTCCGTGCTCCCGGGGGCGCGCTCGATCCACTGCTCGATCCAGCGTTGTGCCTCGGTATAGCGGCCCAGGTCGATCAGGTTGGTTGAGATGTTGGCCAGATATTTCGGGTTGCCAGGATCGAGCTTAAGTGCTTTTTGGTAGGAGCCCAGTGCCTCGGCTCGCTTGCCTTGCTGTGCCTGTGACAGCCCCAGATTGAACAGCAGCGGTGCGGGGATGGCGCTTAGATGGCTGACAGAGGCGAACACCTGTTCGGCCTGCGCATGGTCACCGAGCATCCCGTAAACCTGACCGGATAAAGCCACTATGTTGAGATCGCGAGGGTGCTTACGAAGCAATCCCTTGAGGGTCTGTTGCGCCCCTCTGAGATCGCCCTGTTGAATCAGTTGCTGAGCCTGCTGTAGTTTAATCTGACTCCGATTAGCCTTCATTTCGTCCTCTGAACATCATGCTTATGTATCCGTGATTTGTGGGCGAGTTCTCTCGCTATTCTCGGTCGGCCTCCTAGTTGGCCCCCGAACCGGTAGAGCGGATAATCAGCCGTCGTTGATTCAAGGTTGCAAAGGTATCAAGCAGTTGCTGCTTAGTCACGCCGGTAATTGCGGCGGCGAGTTGCTCGCGGCTGTCAAACTGGGTGTAGCCTTTGTCGATTTCCTGCCAGTAGCGACCGCTGCGTTGGCTGAGTTTCTGCTCCTGCTTCAGCAACTCGCTGATCAGTCCTTGGCGATAGGTCTCCAGCGTGGCTGCATCAAGCGCTTCGAGTAGCGCATCTGCGCCGCTGAAAAAACTGTCGATGTCGGCGAGCAGGGTATCCGGAGAGGCAGATGGCGATTGGATCACCAGTGCTAATGCGGGGTGCTCCTGAATCGGCATAGGGTTAGCAAAGACAATATAGCCGCGCTGTTTTTCGGTGCGCAGCTCGGTGTAGAAGGGTGCTTCAAGCACCTTGGCCAGTAACCCGAACCGAGCCCGCTCGGGCAGACTTTTGTGTTCGCCTTGCAAGTAGGCGATCAGCGCTGAGTCGTTGTGGTCAATGCTCAGCTCCAGGGTTTCGGTACCGGCTGCGAGCTGTCGCGCCTGTGCCCGGGGCACAGGAACCGGTTCAACATCTGCCAGCAGTTTCCGGGTCAGTACCCCGGCCAGGGTTTTGGCCTGGACTTGACTCAGGTTGCCATGCGCCAGTGCTTCCACATTGCCCTGTTGCAGTAACGCTGCCGCAAACGCTTGCAGCTGCTTGGCATCGATATTGTCGATCTCGGCGAGCAGCTGTGTGCTGGACCAGCTCGGATCGAGAATGCGCTGGTAGAGGGCCTCGAAGCCCTGGTTGTAAGGTTTGTCTTTAGCTTTGTTTTCGAGCTGACGGCGTAGCTGCTGTTTGAAGATGGCGAGCTTGCCGGCATCGACCTGAAGCTGGGTCAACGTGTCGAGAATCTGTTGCAGCAGTACCGGTTGGCGATCGTTATAACCGGATATGCGCACACTGAAACCGCGCACATGGGGGTAGATGTGGGTGTTGAGTCCGGCTTCGTGGGCGGGGTAGAGGAACGCGTTAAGGCGATCAGAGACCAGCTTGGTCAGCAGCTCGGTCATGACATGGTGGCGCGGACTGTCGTTGGCAATCGGTGAGCGGAAGCTGAAAAACAGATCGGCACGCGGCACCTGGAACTGATCGTCCTGTTGATACCAGAGGCGGAACCCCGGCTGCTCACTCAATACTATGGGCTGTTGCATCCCCTGGCTGGGTTGCAGGCTCAGATCCTGCGGAATAAAGGGGTTGGCTCCCGGAAGCGTCAACGCAGGGTTTAATTCAATCCGGCTGAGTTGTGTCTGCAGCGCCGCAGGCAAGGGCTGAAGCCGGTATTGCGCCTGGTAGTAAGCATCGCTTTGATCGGTTTCCAGATCGGCACCGGTCAGGGTCAGGAGCATGTTGTCCGGGCGCAAATAGTTGAGGTAGGCCTGAATGAGGGTTGGATCGAATTGCCGATAAAGATAATCACCGTGGAGCAGTTCGGCGGTGGGGTAATCGCGCAGTTTGCCCGCCAGACTCAGAACCTCGTAGAGCGGTTTGCTGGGCTCGCGAAAGCGGAACGCGATCTCGCTGAGTTGTTTCTCCTCATCGTAGCGTTGCTGCTGGATCCCTTGCTGTCTGATCAGTTGCAGCTGTTGAAAGAGTAGCACCACGACCTGTTGATAGTGCGCCATCCCTTCGGGGGTGAGGCTGATACTCACCGTCAGCGCGCTGGTGTCGGCATAGACGTAAGCGGGACCGGCGCTGAGGCCGCTGGCCCAGCTGTTGCGCTTGAGTTCGGCCAGCAGGCTGCCTTCGCCTTCGTGGCCGATCAGTGCGCTCAGGTACTGCAGCGGCTTGCGGTCGTAATAGTCTCGAATCGGCGGTACCGGAAAAGTTAATGACAG
>SDWN01000873.1 GCA_004195305.1 Neptunomonas sp.
GTCGCCTGCAGCAGCAGCGCGCCGCCGTAGGAAAACAGGAAAAAAGTCAGGATGGTGGCGCGAATTTCATTTTTACCCAGCGCCGTCCGGGACAGATACAGCATCACCGCCGGCCCCGGCATCGCCATACTGCTGGCCATCAGACCGGAGGCAACACCAACGCCCACCACCGCACCCCGGCGATGCTCGGGCTGCTCAGAGGCTTGCAGGGGGGCTACCTCGGCCTGTTTCTGGCTCTTTCTCTGGCTCTTTCTTTGGTTAAAGAGGTGCCAGCCATTTTGCAGACTGATCAGAATGATCAACACGGCGACCGCCATCTTGATGGCATCGAGATCCAGCTCGTTATAGACCAGAATCCCCAGCGGAAAGCCCAATGCACAGCCTATCGATAGCCACCTCAGCAACTGGCCGGGCGCCATCCCTCTGAGTTTAGGAAAATGAACACAGGACATCGCCAGCGTGATGATCATCACCAACTGAATCGCAGCGACCGAATTGAGCATGATCAGGAAGGCGGAGACGGCGATCAGGCCAAAGCCGAAGCCGGTGGCCGACTGTACCGTGGCGGCGAAGAATGTCACCAGCAGAAGCAATCCCCAATCCATCTCAACTCACCTGTGTTTGTTTTGAATTGGAGCCATTATTACCGCCCACAACCATCAGGACAAATCACTAATAGAGCACCCGGCATAATCAAATGTTATGCTACATAATATCTATTCTGCGCGTATGCTGGCGTGCGTCCTCCCAGAGAAAGAACCGGGTATTGCGATGAATCTTCGTCAGATAGAAGCCTTTCGGGCGGTGATGGTGACCGGGTCGGCCACCGATGCCGGCAAGATGCTGTTTATCAGCCAGCCCGCCGTCAGCCGGTTGATCGCCGACCTGGAGCACCGCTCCAACCTTAAGCTGTTTGTCCGCAAACCCAATCGGCTGGAACCGACGCCAGAAGCGCAGGCGCTCTACCGGGAGGTTGATCGGGCCTTTATCGGGCTGGAGGCTATCAGCCGCACCGCGGATGCGATCGCCAATAAACAGCACGGCAGCCTGCGGATCGTGGCGATGCCGGTGTGCGTTGACAGTTTCCTGCCGCCATTGATCTCGGAGTTTTCAAAACAACACCCCCATGTCAGCATCGAGCTTGAGTCTGCGCCCCGAATCCAGGCATTGGATCTGGTACGCTCACAACGGCTTGATCTGGGAATCGTGTCGTTGACCCGCCGTGAAGATGTCGGGCTACAGGTTCGCCGCTTTTGCCAGCAGCAGGCTGTCTGTGTGTTACCGGCGGGCCATCGGCTCGCTGATAAGGCAGCCATCAATGCCCAAGACCTGGCCGATGAGCCCTTCATCTCACTATCGCGCGGCAGTCCCTTTCGGGTTCGGTTTGACGAGATTTTTGCCCGAGCGGGCATCACCCCCACCATCACCATCGAAACCCGGACCCAGCGGACGATCTATGAACTGGTCCAACGCGGCGCCGGGTTGGCCATTCTGGATCCGCTGGTGACCGACAGCCTAGATTCTGAAGTAGTGATCAAGCCATTCGTGCCGGAGGTGACCTGGAATTATGCGGTGGTACAACCCGAATCAGCACCGACCTCACTGATCACGCAGTCGTTTATTACGCTGTTAATGGCCCACTTCCATTGCCAGGAAGATGCTTAATGCAACAATTCAAAGCCAATCCCTTAACCCTTAACCCTTAATCCTTAAAAGAAGAGAAAACCTATGACCATCGAACGAATCGAATCCACCGAGCGCATGAGCCGCATCGTCAAGCACAACGGCACCGTCTACCTGTGCGGCCAGACGGCAGGACAAGCCGATTGGGATATCACCGAACAGACCCGTCAATGTCTGGAGAAAGTCGATGCCTTGCTGGCCAAAGCGGGTAGCCATCGTGATCGAATACTGTCGGTCACGATCTACATTCGTGATATGAAAGATTTTGCCGCGATGAACGTCGTTTGGGATGCATGGGTCGCCGACGGCGAAAAACCCGCCCGCGCCTGTGTTGAAGCCCGCATGGCTCGCCCCGAAATCCTGGTGGAGTTGACGGTGGTGGCGGCAGCTTGATTGCTGATGCCCCCAATAAGCCGCTTAACACCTCCGCCCCGTCGCTAAGCGCGGGTGGCTGACACTCCAGCCCCTAAGCCACTGCTGGGTGCTCCTGTGCCGCATGCCACTGCACGCAGGCCGCCGCCAGTGCCTGAGTGGCATCCATCCCCATAGGTCGGCGTGTTGAGTTGATTCGATCCAGGGCGAACGGGATCTCGGTGCAGCCCAGGATCACCCGCTCAATACCGCATCGAAGCATTTCGTCCATACAATACTCCAGCAGTTTACCGCCCTCCACGACAGCACCGGATTTAACCCGGTAGATCCCATCCATCACCTGTTGCTGCAACGAAGGTTCAGGAACCTTAAGATCGATACCGTAGGCGCCCAGCTCTCGAGGGTAGAAGCCTGCTTTCAGGGTGCCGTCCGTTGCCAACAGCCCCACCGATGTGACGCCTTGAGCGGCAAGGGATTCAGAACAGGCTCGTGCGATATGCAGCACCGGCACCCGGCTCACCTGGGCCAAAGCATCGTGCCAGTAATGGGCGGTATTGCAGGGAATAGCAATACAGCCGACCCCCGCGTTAACTAGCGTGTTCACGCCCTTCACCAAGGCAGCCAACGGTGAGGATTGGTTGTCCATCAAACAAGCCGTGCGATCGGGAATCTGGGGAACCGAATGAACCAGCAGCGGCAGGTGATCCTGATCCCGCTGTGCTGGGGTCTGCTGGATGATTTTTGTGACAAAATCGACAGTCGCTAAAGGGCCCATACCGCCAAGAATACCGATCACTGTACTCATCTGAGGTTCTCCATATCGTTGTGATGTTGCTCTGCAGTAGCTGTAGAGTCGTGATATTCACCCTAACGCGGGCAATCCATTACGCACCAATGCCGTCTTGTCACTCCCTATACAGGTTACGCATGAGGAAAAATATCTACTGAATTATCAATACTATGGATCTCCCATACCGGTTTGTTATGGGCTAATCTATGTTGGCATAACAGCAGATTTGACTGACATGCCCGACCATCCGGGTAGTACAATCAAGCTGATTGCGGATGTATAACGACTGCTGCCGAAACCATTATCCGATCAATTCCAAGCTGAGAGTCGTGGGGCATGAATATAGAAACCAAATGGCTGGAAGATTTTCTATCGCTGGCCCAGAGCCAGAGTTTTTCCCGCTCCGCCGAAGAGCGGCATATGACCCAACCCGCTTTCAGCCGTCGAATCAAGGCGCTGGAAAACGCGCTGGGTTGTGAGCTGGTCGATCGGACCAACGTGCCGGTGCAACTGACCGCCGCGGGGCGCCTGTTTCAGATAACGGCGCGCAACCTGGTGTCGCAGCTCGAAGACTGCATCACCCACCTGCAGTCGCTGAGCCAGCGCGGAGCAGACATTGTCGATTTTGCCGTCTCGCATACCCTGTCGCTGTCGCTGTTTCCGACCTTCCTGCAATCATTGCGACAGGAGTTGGGCGACGTGCAAACCCGCCAACTGGTGGCCAACGTTGACGACAGCGTGCAGGCGTTGAAAAACGGTATCTGTGATTTCCTGCTCGCCTTCGAGGACCACTCCCTGATCTCGGAGCAGTTTCAAAAACTCGAGTTGCAGACTGAACAACTGGTTCCGGTCTGCCGGGGCGACGAGGAAGGCAAGCCGTTATTTGACCTGGATGCCCCCGGACAAGACAAGCTGCCCTATCTTGGCTACCCCAAAGAGATCTATCTGGGTCGTTGCGTGGAACGGTTGCTGCGCTCTCCTCCGCACCCGGTTGAACTACAGCAAGCCTTCGAGTCGCCGTTGGCCGATAGCCTGAAAGTGATGGCGCTGCAGGGGATGGGGATCGCCTGGGTCCCGACTTTTGCGATTCGCGAAGAGTTACAGCAAGGTTTTCTGGTTCCTTGTGGCGGGGCTAGCTGGCGATCACCCCTAGAGGTCTGCATCTACCGCTGTGTCCGGCCGTTATCGCCGGCCGCCGAGGACCTGTGGCAGGTGCTCGAAAGCCGTTACGGCGGCCCCGTGACCACGGCTAATAAAGGATAACCGCATGATTAACGCCTACCCGCGGTACTTTACGATCAAGATCAGCATTATCTGGTTGCTTTTCACGGGCGGGTCACTGGCCGAAGCCTCTCAACCTAACGGCATCATTCGAGTCGGCGGCGACCATAATTACCCACCCTACGAATTTATCAACGAAGACGGCGAACCCGACGGCTACAACACCGAGCTGACCCGGGCCATCGCCGAAGTCATGGGGATGGAAGTCAAGATTCAACTGGGCGGCTGGGATGCCATGCGTAAGGGTTTGGCAGCGGGTGAACTGGATTCACTGCAAGGCATGGTGCTATCCGAAGAACGAACCAAGAGCTACGATTTCTCGCCCCCGCATGCCATCATCCATCAGTCTATCTTTGGTCGTAGAGGCGAGGCCCGGATCTCTGAGCTATCCGAGCTTCAGGGTAAGGCGGTGATCGTCCAGCAAGGTGGCATCATGCACGATCACCTGCTGCAGAACAGTGTCGGCGCACAACTGATCCTGGTAGACACCCACGCCGCCGCATTGAGGTTGCTGGCCTCAGGCCAGCACGATTACGCCCTGGTCGCCAACCTGCCCGGCCTGTATCTGGGCCGCGAACTGGAACTGTCCAACATCGTTCCGGTCGGCAAACCCTTTGGTGCGCAACACTACGGTTATTCGGTCATCAAGGGTAATCAGGAGCTGCTGGCACAATTCAGCGAAGGTCTCGCGATCCTTAAAAACACCGGACGCCAGCAGGCGATCTACGACAGATGGCTCGGCCCGCTGGAGGGTTCCGGCTGGCCCTGGAAGAAGATCGGCCAGGCCACCGCCTGGATCTCGGCGCTGCTGCTGCTGGTACTGAGCGGGATCGTGATCTGGAACCGGATGCTGACCCGCGAAGTGGCTCGCCGCAGCCAGGAGATGCAACTGCAGCAGCAACAACTGATCCAAGCCGACAAGATGACCTCACTGGGCATTCTGGTATCCGGCGTTGCCCATGAGATCAACAACCCCAGCAGCCTGTTGCTGCTCAATCTGCCAGTATTGCAAGAGGCCTACCAGGATCTCGAGGAGATCTTGGAGGCGCACTATCAGGCCCATGGTGACTTCACCATGGGAGGGCTGGACTACAGCCGCATGCGTGACGAAATCCCGCCGATGCTGGACGATATGCTGGCCGGTACCCATCGAATCCGTCGAA
>SDWN01000875.1 GCA_004195305.1 Neptunomonas sp.
TGGTCATATTTTCACGATCACCCTCGTTAAATAGCTCGCTATTCGCCTCGGATGATCGAAAAATCTGCCTCAAATCGTATTTCCCTCGCTACGATCGGCTAAGCCCGACAGCCTCCTGCCGGGCCCACAGCGTCCATTGATAAAGATTCAGATGACGCTCAGACACAGATCAAAGTCGCTCGCAGATCAGTCCTGTGACAAGCCGCAAACCATACTGATTGCAGCTTTTTTGAATCAGATCGTCGCAATCGAATTCGAGTCATGTCGTTACCGATTGGCACCACTGCCCCAGGCTTGCCTGAATATCACGGAGTATAGAAAATGAGCGAAGTTGAAGCACCCGTACGCGCACGGGGTAGCCGCCGAGGCCGTGCAGGCCGCCGGGCAGGTGAACAGACCACTACAGCCAGCGCCCCTTATATCACGCGCAACATCCCCTATTACGAAGTGCTGGACGAAGAAGGCCTGAGCCTGATCGAACGAAACGCCGATACCATCCTCGAAGAGGTCGGCATCGAGTTTCGTGACGATGCCGAAGCGTTACAGATCTGGCGCGATGCCGGTGCCGATGTCCAGGGTGAGCTGGTCAAGTTCCCCCGTGGCATGTGCCGCTCCATCATTAAAGCCTCCGCACCTGCTGAATACACCCAACACGCCCGCAATCCGGCCCGCAGTGTACGCATCGGCGGCAAGAACACCGTCTTTGTTCCGGCTTACGGCTGCCCCTTTGTCTACGACATGGATAAAGGCCGACGCTACGCCACCATCGAAGATTTCCAGAACTTTGTAAAGCTGGCGTATATGTCACCCAGCCTGCACCATTCCGGTGGCACCATCTGCGAGCCGGTAGACCTGCCGGTCAACAAGCGTCACTTTGACATGCTCTACACCCACATGAAGTACTCCGATAAAGCCTTTATGGGGTCCGTGACCGCGCCGGAACGCGCTGAAGATACGGTTGAGATGTGTAAGATTCTGTTCGGTGACAACTACATCGACCCAGAAACCGGCAAACCCAAGACCATCGTCACCAGCCTGATCAATGCTAACTCGCCGATGACCTTCGATGACACCATGCTCGGGGCGGCTAAAGTTTACGCCCGTAACAACCAGGCCTGTGTCGTGACTCCGTTCATTCTGGCTGGCGCAATGTCACCCGTGACCGTCGCGGGCACGGCAGCCCAGTCCCTGGCAGAAACGATGGCAGGCATGGCTTTCGTGCAACTAGTCAATCCCGGAGCCCCCGTCGTTATGGGCAGTTTTGCCAGCTCCATTTCGATGCAGTCTGGCGCACCGACCTTCGGCACCCCCGAACCGGCACTGGTGCTGTATATCATGGCCGCTCTGGCTCGACGCTTAGGCGTACCATTCCGCTCGGGCGGAGGCTTCTGCGCCGCCAAGGTCCCGGATGCTCAGGCCGCCGGTGAGGCAGTCAGCACGCTGATTCCAACGGCTCTTGCTGGTGTTAATTTTGCACTGCATACTGCCGGCTGGCAGGAAGGCGGACTGGTGATGGGGTACGAGAAGTTTGTTATGGATGCCGACAATGCCGGCATGATGGAAACCCTGCTCAAAGGCGTCGACTTGTCGGAGAACGGCCAAGCGCTGGATGCGATCCGCGAGGTCGGACCCGGTAACCACTTCCTTGGTTGTGCCCATACCCAGGCCAACTTCAAGACCGCGTTCTACCGTTCACCGCTGGCCGACAACAACAGCTTCGAACAATGGGAATCCGAAGGCAGCAAGACCCAGGAACAGCGCGCCAACGCACTCTGGAAAAAAATGCTGGCCGACTACGAGGCGCCCGAGCTGGATCCGGCCATCGATGCCGCCTTGCTCGATTACATGGAGCGTCGCAAAGCGGCCTTCCCGGATTCCAACACCTAACTAAACGCACCAAAACAGTAACAAAACAACGCCGCGAAGTTTTTACCCGATTCGCGGCGTCGCTGCTTCCTGCGATTACTCTGTGGGAAATTTTCGTCTAAGATATCACTGTTGCATCAGGAATCGGTTCCTTCAGAATTTGCTCTGTACCCGAAGCCAAGTCGCGCTCGGTGCAAGACCTGCAAGGTGGCCACGCATCACGGAAGATGACAGGTATTTGTTATAGCGTCAGCGCCGCTTCGAAACAAGAAAAAACACCGAAGCCCTCCATGGTCTGTTCCACTGATAATGATAAAGAGAAAAAGATGACTCTTGAGAAGCAGCAACAAAAAACCATTCGCTATGGCTTCTTACTCTTACCCAAATATTCGATGATCGCGGTCAGTTCCGCCATCGAGCCGCTCAGAATGGCAAATCGGCTGTCGCAGGATGAGTTATACGATTGGCCAGTCATCACTATGGATGGCAGCCCGGTCCCGGCCAGCAACCAACTGCAGATCACCCCCGACTACAGCATCGATGAGATGCCGCAGCTGGATATTCTTTTTGTCTGCTCCGGGGTGGAGGTAGCGGGGGTTTTTACAAAAAAACTGCAAAAACACCTGTTCAAACTGGATCGCCAGGGCGTCCCACTGGGAGGTCTGTGCACCGGCTCCTACCTGCTCGCCAAGTCCGGCCTGCTGGACGGCTATCGCTGCACCGTCCACTGGGAAAACATGGAAAGTATGCGCGAAGAGTACCCCCAGGCCCTGTTGTGCGATGAACTCTACACAGTCGATCGTGACCGCTATACCTGCGCCGGGGGCAGCGCACCTCTGGACATGATGTTAAAACTGATTACCGCTACCAACGGCGGTAAACTCTCTGCCAACATCTCTGAACAGTTCATGTGTGATCGCATGCGTGGTCGTAACGACCGTCAGCGTACCGCGCTGCAGACACACCTGGGGCTCAGCCAACCGAAACTGATCGAAACGGTCACGCTGATGGAGGCCAACATCGAAGAGCCGATGAGCCTCGATGAACTGTCCCATTATGCAGGTGTCTCTCGCCGCCAGCTGGAACGACTATTCCAGAAATACCTACACTGCGTACCCACCCGCTACTATATGGAGCTACGTCTCAACTGCACGTCGACTGCTGTTGCAAACTGACAAGACCGTCGTCGATGTCTCCCTGGCCTGTGGTTTCGTCTCCGCCCCCCACTTCAGCAAGTGTTACCGTGACCTATTCGGTATCCCGCCGAGAGACGAGAGACGGCCGAAACATCATAGTGAACCGGCACCCAAAATAGGCACCCAGAGGATCTTTGTGCCCCCCTCTGGGAACCCTTTAGTCTGAAAACACACTGCGTTGAAACCGCTTTTATAAAAACCAATCAATGAGTGGATGTTGATGGACAACTTGTTTAGTCGCCTGTTAAACGAACGTGCCTTCCTGCTGGCAGACGGCGCATTGGGCACCAATCTATTTTCGATGGGCCTGGAAACCGGTGACGCACCAGAACTATGGAATATCGATTACCCGGAGCGTATCGCAACGCTGTGTCAGCAATTTATTGATGCCGGTTCAGATATCCTACTGACCAACAGCTTTGGCGGAACCCGTTACCGCCTAAAACTGCACCGCGCAGAAGGTCGAGTTCGCGAGCTGAACCATGCGGCGGCACAAATCGTTAGACAACGCGCCGATGCCTGCGAGCGTGACATTGTGGTTGCAGGCTCGATGGGGCCTACCGGTGAAATTTTCGAGCCAGCGGGCACGTTAACCTATGATGACGCTTTTGCGGCATTTAAAGAGCAGGCCGAAGCCTTAAAAGCGGGTGGCGTTGATGTGCTTTGGATAGAGACACTTTCCGACAGCAAGGAAGCCAAGGTCGCCTACGAGGCGGCAGCCACGACTGGCCTGCCGGTAATTTACTCCATGAGCATCGATACCAATGGTCGAACGATGATGGGTGTAACGCCGGCCGAGCTGGTGCAACTAGGAACTGAGTTGCAGACTGCGCCAGATGCCTGCGGCACCAATTGCGGTATTGGTGCATCGGAGGTGGTTGCGGCGATCATCAATATGAAAACCGCCGCCGAGCAGCACCAACTTAAGCCGGTCCTGGTTGCCAAGGCTAACTGCGGGATTCCCGAATATGTCGACGGTAAGATCGTCTACAGTGGCACACCGGAGTTAATGGCTCAATATGCGCGGATGGCGGCGGATGCAGGTGCACGCATCATCGGCGGTTGTTGCGGTACCACGCCAGCGCATATCGCAGCCATGGCGAACGCATTGAACGGCTACCGGGCAGGAGACAAACCCAGCCTGGAAACGCTCGAACGGGTATTAGGCAAGGTCAGCACGGGGGCAAAAGCCCAGCTTGGCGGCGACTTGAGCATCGCCGGAGGGGCGTTGAACGGCGGCACGGTGCGTCGTGGTACAAGACGAGGATCAAGAAAAGCGCAGTCCGCTAACTGACCCTTCACCCTTCTGCATTTTGCTTTAATCCATGTGGTAAGTAAGGCTGACGCCGGTCATATATGAATCGACCTCATTGATTTTAGTGTCACCTATTTCAGTGAAGTTAACATTATATTTTTTTCGATATAGAGATGCGCTCATCTTTTTATTGATTTTAAGTGTCAGCCCTAAGGATAGATAGGTGTCGATGGCACTGTCGTTATCATCAACCTCGTGATGGTTCATAAAGTCCTCAAAGTCTTCAATCAGCACATCTCCTAGATCTACACCAAACTCAAAAAATGGCGAGATCCTATAAGTAGAAGCGAACTTCACAAAGCCGTAAAAAGGATAAATGTTATTTCTGCCAGCATGTGCAAGGTTTTTATCAGATGCGATACTGTTTGCGCTAAACCCGAGTGAAACCAAGAATGTCTTGGGCTCGCCGATATCAAATAGGATGGATACGCCGCCTGCACTGTCTGCACTGTCTGCATTGTCGGACTCATGATTCAGTCTGACGGAGATGGTTTCTTCGCCATAAGCATTCCAGCTCATTGAAAGGGTAAGTATTAAGGGGATATATAGTTTCATGTTCTCGCGTTATATATTTTGGTTAAGTATGGGAAGTGAAAACTGCTGGGTTTATTGTACGGTAAATATGTGCCCAGCATTATCTTTCCACGGTAGAATGCCGACCAGAATCCAAACAAAATAATCTAACAAACCTTTATCCGCAGCTTCAGCAATATCATCTTTTCTTTGTCTGGGACAAGTCCAAAGAAGTCTCCGGTATCCTTTAATTTTTTAATACCAAAATCTGCATATGAATTTCAATACTGCTTTCTAAGAATGACTCAATAACCCCACAATATCTGTCTCTTATACACATCT
>SDWN01000884.1 GCA_004195305.1 Neptunomonas sp.
CCCTACCGCCATCCATGGCTCTCGGGGCATACCGTACCTCCTGTACATCGCCCCTACCGCCATCCATGGCTCTCGGGGCATACCGTACCTCCTGTACATAAAAGGTTATAGCCAAAACTATAACCTATTACGCATTTTATCCCAGCGGAAACAATGCAGTAAGCCGGGTCGCCAGCATCATATCCCCCGACACCTTTAATGTTCCGGCCATAAAGGCCTGCATACCATCCGTTTCACCGCTGAGGATCTCCGCGAAGGTCTCATCATCCATCGTCAGGGTGGCGTTGGGTTCAGCATGCTCACCGGCGCCGAGAGAACACACACCGCCCTGAATAGCCACATAGTAGCTATCATCGCCGTCTAGCTGGTACTGGAATACGGCATCCAGGTCGCCAGCGGCGCTGGCATCAAAGCGGCTAACCATGGCATCGAGTTGTTGTTGGTGAGACATAGGTTGTATCCTCGTAAGCTTATCTAAAGTGAATGCTGTTCTTGGGATTAGGCGCCACCCGGACAGGGCGGCATTGAGAAAGTTATTAGCAACAGAGCGAGCGTTTCTGAATCAGAGCGCGAAATCATCAGCCCCCAGCGCCATCAGATTATCGGCACCCGACGTCATCGTTTCCGCCAGGGCCCGGGTACGCGGTAAAATACGTGCGAAGTAGAAGTTAGCCGTGGCCAACTTGGCGTTATAGAACGCCGCTTCGCTGCCTCCCTGTGCCAGCTTCTGCTGCGCCACCTGCGCACTACGCGCCCAGAAGTAGGCCAGTACCGCGTAACCTGAGTACATCAGGTAATCGACCGACGCTGCCCCGACTTCATCTTTGTCCTGCATGGCCGCCATGCCGATCTTCATCGTCAGCTCACCCCACTCCTTGTTGATCGCAGCCAGCGGTGCGCAATAAGCATCCATCTCGGCGTTACCTTCCTGCGCCTGGCAGAATTTGTGCACAATCTTGGTAAAACTCTTCAGCGCCTCGCCTTGACTCATCAGCACCTTACGCCCTAACAGATCGAGCGCCTGGATGCCGGTAGTTCCTTCGTAGAGCATCGAGATGCGCGAATCACGCACGTTCTGCTCCATGCCCCACTCGCTGATATAGCCGTGACCACCAAAACACTGCAGACCCAGGTTAGCGGATTCGAAGCCGACTTCGGTCAGAAACGCTTTGGCGATCGGCGTCAGGAACGACAACAGCGCGTCCGCCTGCTGGCGCTCTTCATCAGAGTCGGACAGTGATGCCTTATCGACCTGCTGTGCGGCGAAGTACACCAGCGCCCGACCTCCTTCTGCAAACGCTTTTTGAGTCAGCAGCATGCGCCGCACATCTGGATGGACAATGATCGGATCGGCAGCTTTATCCGGGGCCTTGACGCCGGTCAGCGAGCGCATCTGCAGACGATCACGGGCATAGGCTAACGAGCCCTGAAAGCCCAGCTCTGCGTGTGCCAGTCCCTGCAACGCCGTACCGATGCGTGCGGTATTCATAAAGGTGAACATGCAGTTGAGGCCTCTGTTGGGCTGACCGATCAAAAAGCCCTTGGCGCCGTCAAAGTTCATCACACAGGTGGAGTTACCGTGAATGCCCATCTTGTGCTCGATCGAGCCACAAACCACCCCGTTGCGATCAGCCACCGCCCCCTCATCGCTGACATTGAACTTGGGAACGATAAACAGCGAGATCCCCTTAGTTCCTTCAGGGGCGCCCGGCAGCCGTGCCAGGACGATATGAATAATATTTTCGGCCATGTCATGCTCGCCCGCCGAGATAAAGATCTTGGTGCCGGTGATCGCGTAGCTGCCATCTGGATTAGGTTCAGCCTTGGTCCGCAGCATCCCCAGATCGGTACCACAGTGCGCTTCGGTCAGGCACATGGTGCCGGTCCAGCGACCTTCGATCAGTTTGGTCAGATAGGTCTGTTTCTGCGCTTCGGTACCGTGCGCATGCAGGGTGTTCATCGCCCCATGGCTCAATCCCGGGTACATGCTCCACGACCAGTTAGCGCTTCCCACCAACTCATTGACAACGATCCCCAGCGACTCAGGCAAGCCCTGACCACCGAGTGCAGCATCATGCGCCAGAGACGGCCAGCCGCCTTCGACAAAGCGGTCGTAAGCTTCCTTGAAACCCTCAGGTGTCGTGACCACGCCCTCGTTCCACTGGCAGCCCTGCTGATCACCGATTCGATTCAGCGGCGCCAGCTCCTGTTCGGCAAACTTGGCACCCTCCACCAGAATCGCATCGACCATATCGGGCGTGGCGTCTTCACAACCCGGTAGACTGGCATAATGCTGCTCGGTATTGAGCAGTTCATTCATGACAAAGCGGATATCGCGCAACGGGGCTTTGTAGTCTGGCATGGTGGTCTCCCAGAGAGATGTCGTTAACGTAGGTTTAACTCACGGCAACCGGCGCCGCAATCCAATGCTGTAAGAATCGTTGAACGACGCCTGAGTCACAATATCAAAATCCGCCCGATTGAGTAACATTTTCAACCATTCCGCTACAACGCACCGCCTTGTGCGGCGCAACACAAGCCCCTGGAACGCACCACAACGAAGAAGCATCTATCCAGAATCTTAGCCTCAGAAGAACAAAAGCGCCCACAGGAAACGCCAACAACCTTATTCCAGGCAAAAAAAACCACGGCTAGATAGCCGTGGTAGTGGATTATCGATAACCCCTGATAGCACTAGGCCCCTGCTACTCGCGCCACCCGCCATCAAGCATCGGACAGCGTACAACAGAGCAGCAGAATACGGCGTGACAGGCCCGATCAGATCCGCTCGATAACGGTCGCAACCCCCTGCCCCATACCGATACACATGGTCGCCAGGCCCAGAGCCCCCTGGCGCTGCTCCATCACGTTTAGCAGGGTAGTGATGATACGCGTACCCGAGCACCCCAGCGGATGCCCTAGGGCGATGGCGCCGCCGTGAAGGTTCACTTTCTGCTCCATCAGGTCGCGCAACTTGAGATCCTTAAGCACTGGCAACGCTTGCGCCGCGAAGGCTTCGTTAAGCTCGATAAAGTCCAGATCCGCAACCGTCAGCCCCGCTCGTTTCAGCGCAATCTTGGTCGCTGGCACCGGGCCGTAACCCATGATGGCCGGATCACAACCTGCCACCCCCATCGACCGAATCCGCGCCCGCGGAGTGATTCCCAACGCGCGCGCCCGGGCACCCGACATCAGCAACACGGCAGAGGCACCATCGGACAGTGCCGAGGAGGTTCCGGCGGTTACCGTGCCACCCTTGGGATCGAACACCGGGCGCAACCCCGCCAGCGATTCCATGGATGTTTGTGGACGGATCACCTCATCGATCTCGATCAGTCTCTTAAAGCCGTTATCATCATGGCCCTCAACCGCGATCAATTCGTTAGCAAAACCACCCGCCAGCGTTGCCGCATGTGCTTTTTGGTGCGAACGCACTGCAAACGCATCCTGCTGCTCACGAGTGATGCCATGCAGCTTGGAGAGCATCTCGGCGGTCAGCCCCATCATCATTGAAGCCTTGGCCGCGTGCTTGCTCAGCGACGGCGTGATATCGACCCCATGGGTCATGGCCACATGCCCCATATGCTCGACGCCACCGACCATAAACAGATCGCCGTTACCGCTCATGATCGCCTGGGCTGCCGTGTGCAGCGCTGACATCGAGGAACCGCAGAGACGATTGACGGTTTGTGCCGGCACCGTATTGGGCAGGCGACTCAGCAACCCGACCGCACGGGCCACGTTGAAGCCCTGCTCTTTGGTTTGGTTAACACAGCCCCAGATCAGATCTTCGACCTCGGCCGGATTAACTGCCGTGTTGCGATCCAGCAGCGCATCGACCAGCACCGCCGACAGCTCATCCGCGCGCACATGGCGGAACGCACCGTTCTTAGTCCGCCCCATCGGGGTACGCACGGCATCCACGATCACCGCATCGGTATCTTTATAACTCATCTATGTATCCCCCGGTTAAGCGTAGAAACGCTGGTTAGCAGCGGCCATGGCACGTAATTTTTCGGTCGGCTGGTACAGATTCCCCAGCTCGACAAACTGATCGGCCAGCTGACAGAACGCCTCCAGACCCAAAGTATCGATATAACGCAACGCGCCGCCTCGGAACGGAGGAAAACCAATACCGTAGACCAGCCCCATATCCGCCTCTGCAGCCGAGTCCACAATGCCATCTTCCAGACAACGCACCGTCTCCAGGCAGAGTGGCACCATCATCACCGCCACAATCTGTTCGTCGCTCAACTCACGCTTAGCGATTACGACCGAATCCAGCAGCGCCTGAATCTCCGGCGCGGGCTGCTTGCTCGGCTTACCTTTCTTATCGAGCACATAGTTGTAGAAGCCCTGCGAATTCTTCTGCCCCAGACGCCCCTGCTCGACCAGCAGCTCGATCGCACTCTTGCGCTCACTCGCCATCCGATCGGGGAAGCCTTCAGCCATCACCCCGTTGGCATGAACCGCGGTATCCAGCCCCACCACATCGAGCAGATAACCCGGCCCCATCGGCCAGCCGAAACGCTCCATCACCTTGTCGATTCGCGCCAGTTCAACTCCCGCCTCGAGCAATTTGGTAAAACCACCAAAGTAGGGAAACAGAATCCGGTTAACCAGGAAGCCCGGGCAGTCATTGACCACGACCGGGGTTTTACCCATCGCCAACGCATAAGCAACGGTCGCGGCGATCGCCTGCTCGCTGCTCTTCTCACCCCGGATCACTTCGACCAGCGGCATCCGGTGAACCGGATTGAAAAAATGCATGCCGCAGAAATTTTCCGGACGTTGCAAAGACTCAGCTAAACGGGTGATCGAGATAGTCGAGGTGTTGGAGGTCAAAATCGTCTGCTCAGAAACGTGCCGCTCCACGTCGGCCAGCACAGCCCCCTTAACCTTTGGGTTCTCCACCACGGCCTCAACCACCAGATCGACGGTATTAAAGTCGCCATAGCTCAGGGTGGGGCGAATACGCCCCAGCGCCGCAGCCATCTTGGCCGCATCGATCCGACCCCGGCCCAGCTCACCCGTGAGCAGACGTCCGGCTTCGTTCAAACCACTCTGAATACCCGCTTCGTTAATATCTTTCATCAGAATCGGGGTGCCTTTAACGGCAGACTGGTAGGCAATGCCGCCGCCCATGATACCCGCACCCAACACGGCCGCCTGCTTAACCGGCAACGCTTGCTTAGCATGCTTGGCGGCAACCTTCTTGATCTGCTGGTCGTTCAGGAACAACCCGACCAGATTGGCACAAACATCGGTTTTAGC
>SDWN01000886.1 GCA_004195305.1 Neptunomonas sp.
CCACGCACAGGGCACCGACGAAGTCGGCAAGTAGCGGGGCGCATGACGCACGATTAAAGCGTTTTCTTGCTTCGTTCTTCCTGATTACCCATGATCCTCAGCCATCACAGCGACGAGCGATAGGAATACAGGCTCACGTAGGGTTATGTATGCGATTACCGTCGCCAAATTCTCCTGAACACCGTAATGACAAGACGCTATAGCACTGTGGGAGCCTGCCCGCAGGCGATCTTTTAGTAGTTGCAGAACTAAAAAATGACAAGATCGCCGGGAGCCCCGCTCCCACAAGACCCAAGCTCGCGACGGGACAGGTAGCACCGTGGGAGCCTGCCCGAAGGCGATCTTTTCGCGAGAATAGATCGGTTCAATCATGGCTGAGGTTTGTGGGTAATCAGGTCGTTCTTTGTCGCGTTTGACAAAGAATGACGCCGCCCGAGGGGGCGGAACTAACGCTTCACGGCAGAAACAGTAGTACAGCACTAACACCCTCAAAACCAGTCAGGGCAGAGCTGCACTGGTCGCAACAACTAACTGGGGCATAGCCCTTTTTTTGGACTGAACTCTCGGCTATGGGCTATGGGCTATGGGCTATGAGCTATTGGTGCACAGGGTGTTCTGCTGGCTAACGTTCGGCTGGGAGAGCAGATGCAATTCTCAACTCGCAGTTGAATGAGAATAATTATCGTTTACATTCTAATTGTTCTCAGCTAAGATTCGCGTCGGTTAGCGGTAATGCATTATTGTTTAAGCACTTTTGGCGATTACTTGAAGTTTTTGTGGCGATGCAACATTGTTGTAGCATTCTGATACTAGGATACATTGCAACGCGAGTTAAGGCGCCTTAGCAGTGGTTACAGGTTTTGCCGCAGGGGTATTGACAGGTCACCCATTGGAGTTGTTTTGTGATCAGGGTAATCAGGACGGGACTTTTAATCAGCATCTTATCGGTCGCTCTGATCGGTCAGGCCCACGCGGCGATTAACCTGAGTTTGACCGTGGGTATCGAGCTGCTGGCTATTAATGGGCATGCGCCCTCGGAGTCCGTCGTGTCGGCCAATAAACTGCGCCTGAAGCTCGAGAATGGCGTCAACCAGTTGTTGCTGCGGTACGGTACTGAGATCAAGATGGCAGGCAACGAACGCGAGTATGCACGCAGTGAAATTTTTGTGGTTCGGTTCGAGGCCAGCGACAGCCAGATTGTCCTGCAGGCCCCGTCGCTCAGAAGCCAGCGCGATCTCAAGCGGTTTAATCGGGCCCCCGAATGGCGGCTGACAACGCGCGCTGGAGAGGTCGTGCCGGTACAGATAGCATCGTTGAAGAAAGAGGGATTCCAGCTCAATCGGGATTACCTGGCTGAACTGGCTGAGTTTAATCGCGGCGCCTCTGCTGCCGCTTATGCGCCTCAGGCGCGTGCTGCGGAGGCATCTGATGCAGCTCGGCAGGCTATAAACGCTGATCGGAGCGAGTCGCAACGAGCGCTGGAGATGTTGACCTACTGGTATCAGAAGGCGGATCAGCAGACGCAACGTCAGTTCCAACGTTGGCTGGATCGATCCGGTGTACGCCCCCCTAATAATAAGTAAAACAATAGCGAAATAACGCTTTGTACGACATTGATGCGCCTCTCATTCCGAGGTGCAGGGATTACTTCGTATTTAATTTAACGGTATCTAACCTAACGGTTTTTAAAACCACGACGACCCTTGGAGAAGTAAACATGAGAAAACTGATTCTGGCCTCCGCCATTGCTGCAATCACCGCAGGTTCCGCTCAAGCGGCAACCGTTTACGAAGGCAAAGGCCTGACCTATAAGGTCAAGGGTGACTTTCAGGTGCAGCTGCGTAAGGATCTTGGCGATAATCAGCATCTTGACGTCGAGTTCGATGACCTGGAAATCAAGAACAGCATCGAATATGCCTTTGGCGAGAATCTGACCGCCTTTGGTCAGCTGGACTTTGGTTTCAAGGATGCCGCAGAAGGTAAGCCGTCTGGCAGCAAGCTGGAAGAGGCCTACCTGGGTCTGGATTTCGGTTCGGTGCGGGTCGCGGTGGGTAAGATGGATTTGGCCACCGACGAGTTTGGTGTTGATGCTGCTTACGAGAATGAGAACAACGAAGACCGTTTTGATGCCCAGGGTACCGATGGCGATGACGTGATTCGTGTCGATGCCCAGGTTGGAAATGTTGACCTGGTAGCGTCCTACGAACTCGAAGCCGACGGTGAAGACAGTGCCAGCGGCAAGTATTTTGACCTCTATATCGGCACCGAGATCGCCGGTATTGAACTGGGCGCGGCCTATCAGTCCAGTAGTGCTATAACGAATCCAGGGGATACCTGGGGTGTGTCGGCGGTGTTCGATGCTGGTGTCGCCAAGATCGGCGCGGATTACAGTAGCTCCAATCTGAAAGGTAAAGACGCGGATCAGCTCAACCTGGTTGCCATAGTGCCGGTTGCCGCAACGACTAAAGTTGCGCTGGGTATCAATCGTATTGACGATGACAGTGTGGCGGATGAAGTGAACGAGTGGTACGTCAATGCTACTTACAAGGTTGCATCCCAGAAAAATATCAGCGTGTTCGCCGAGATCGCCGATACCGACCAAAACAACGTTAACCTGGGTTACCTGGTAGGTATGCGCCTCAGGTTCTGATTTGAACCGATCTGAACCGATCTTCCCCGGGTTTTTGCAAGCGGGTGCCCACCCCTTCAGGGGCCCCGGTAGCAGAATCAAAGGCTGGCATTCGTGCCAGCTTTTTTTGCTTTCAACCCGCCGGGTTGATGGTTGACGGTTAATACCTTGCCGTTATTCAGCGGACCGCTGCTGCAGGGTTCGCTTACGCTTCGTGAACCCGGTGGGGCGCGATTGTTAAGGTTGGAGTACGTATTTGAGGGTCTCAACGACCTGTTCGGTCGTTTGCGCCCAAGCCAACGCAGATGCGTCAACCTCTTTCAGGGGGTGGATAAGCTCTTCCGAGTGCAGCGTAATATAAGGTTTGCCAACAGCCGCGCAGTAGCCGGCATCAAACGCCGCATTCCACTGTTTGTACTTTTCACCAAATCGGATCACGACCAGGTCGGCCTTTTCAATCTGGCCTTTGGTGCGAATCAGGTTGACCTTCGCCGACTGGTGATCGCGCCAAAAATTAGCAGGCTGGGGGCCCAGATGGTCGCCAGCGGCATCGCTGGCATCGTGGTCGGTCACGGCAGACAAAATTTCGATGTCCAGCCCCAAGGCTTCGACACCCTGCTTTATCTCGCTTCTCCACGCGCTGTGGATCTCTCCGGAAAGATAGACTCTGTAGCTCATGTCGGTATTCCTGATCGTGGTTGTAAAATTTTTACGGGTTGCGGGTTCCAGTTTGGCACGTTGAACCAAGCTAAGCTGTTTGTGTCCGTAACCGCAGCACCGGGCGCTCATCGATGACGATATGAACCAGTGCGGTCAGTAGCGCGAGTCCTGCCGCAGACCACCAGACCAGGGTGTAGGCACCGGTTTGGTCATACAGGTAACCGCCCAGCCAGACCCCCAGAAAAGAGCCCAGCTGATGGTTTAGAAACACGATGCCATAAAGGGTGCCCATGTGTCTGAGGCCGAACATCTGCGCAACCAGTCCGGACGTGGGCGGTACCGTGGCCAGCCACAAGAAACCGGTCACAATCGAAAACAGATAGACCGAGGTGGTGCTCATGGGCGCGAGCATAAACAGCGTTATCGCCGCTGCACGCAGGGTATAAATGATGCCCAGCAGGTTTTTCTTCGAGTGCTTACCCGACCACGAGCCAAACAGCAGGCAGCCGAAAATATTGAACAGCCCGATCAGCGACAGGCTGGTGACCGCCACGCTGGCGTCAAAGCCTTGATCGGCTAAAAACGCGGGCATGTGTACGGTGATGAACGCCAGCTGGAAGCCACAGACAAAAAATCCCGCGATCAGCAGCCAGTAGTGCATATGGCCACTGGCTTCTTTGAGGGCCGCGGCCAGGCTCTGGGATGCGTGGGTGGTGTTGGCTGCTGCCGTATTAGCGCCGTCATTGCGAAACGGTGCTGCCAGCAACAGCATGCCCAGGGCGCCACCGGCCAGAATGATGAGCGCCGTTTGCCAGCCGTAACTGACGATAAACTCCTGTGCAATCGGGATCACCAGCAGCTGCCCGGCAGAGCCCGCGGCCGTGCCTAGGCCCAGCGCAAAGGCGCGCTTCTCCGGGGCTACCATCCGCGCCAGCGCGGGTAGCACCACGCCAAAGCCGGTCCCGGCAATCGCCATTCCGATTAAGATACCGCTGCCCAGGTGTAAGCCCAAAAAGGATTCGGCAGTTGCGGTCACATACAGACCGAGGGCGTATAACAGTGTGCCGCCAACCAATACCCTGGCGGTGCCGAAGCGATCGGCGATGGCGCCAGCAACCGGTTGGAACAGGCCCCAGCACAGGTTCTGCAGCGCCAGCGAGAAGGCGAACACTTCACGGCCATAACCGAACTGAGTCGATATGGGGGCCATAAAGAATCCCATCGACGAGCGGATCCCGAAGTTGATCGCCAGCAGCACGCAGGCAAAGGCTACGAAAAGGCTAAGGAGTTTGACCGGAGTTGTCATAAATCGTTTCCAGCACAGTCTGTGCGTTACTTGGGTTAGGCGGTTAGGCGGTTGATCGGGCGCGATGGGCTCGAAGATAACCGCTAGCCTGATTCATGAGGTCATGTCGGAAAAGAGATCAGGACACCGATTTAGAGCGGGCATTTTAAAGCAGAAGTGAGTCTGATAGGTAGCGCCTGGACGCATCAATCAACACAAATATGGCGCCGGGCGGTCCTGGTACTATTCAGGACGCTGACGGGGTTTGCGGAGTAGATCAGTGTTAAGCCCGACAACCCTCTGAGATCAGGGGCCGGGCTACTCAACCAAGGTTAGGATGCGAAGGCGGCTCTGCCCGAGTCGAAAGCTTTCTTGTTCAGCGCCACCAAAGCTTCACCTTTGCGCTGAAAGCGTTTTAGCAACTGCTCCAGCAGCGCTTCGGCCGGAAACGGCAGCTGATCGGCGATGGCGCCGAGCATGATGCTGTTGATCAGGCGCCGGTCACCCAGTTCGATGGCAGCGGTGCCGGCATCGTAGGCGGAGAGCTGGGTACCCTGGGCTCGGATATCAGCGATCGGATCATCGGGATAGTCGAACAGGCCGCAGTTGACCACCGGTGGTGCTGTCTCTTATACACATCT
>SDWN01000263.1 GCA_004195305.1 Neptunomonas sp.
GAACCACCTGATACCATTCCGAACTCAGCAGTGAAACGATTTAGCGCCGATGGTAGTGTGGGGTCTCCCCATGTGAGAGTAGGTCATCGCCAAGCGCCTAATAAACGAAAACCCCCGACTGCTTTGCAGCCGGGGGTTTTTCGTTCATGGGTTTCGCAGTGCTACGCACCGGAAACCCCACGCATGTCGGGAGAGGCTGGCTGGATTCGGAGTGCGTGCTGGCAGCCCGTGCCGGACTACGTCCCTGTCGCTTGTGTCCGCTTCGGCATCCCTGCCTCAGCGCGAAAGGCTAGCGGAACAGGTTCCGCTCGAGACAACTTTCGCCCCCATGTGAAAGCCCCTGTACCGAAGGTACGGGGATTAGGCGCTTCAGCGTCCCGCAGGGATTGCGAGCAGCGCTCACGACCTATTGTAGGTCATCGCCAAGCGCCTCTTTAGAGAATCCCTGACTGGAAACAGTCAGGGATTTTTGCTGTCTGGGATCCAGAATATTATGTCGGTCTGATCTTAATCTGACGGGGTTAGCTCCAATGTCGTATGCGTCCGGTAACCCCGCCTTCTTTGGCCGTGATCCGATAGCGTAGGTGTCCACCTGTTTTTAAGTGGACACCTGTTATGCCCCTGATATGCGTATTGAACACTACTGAGAAACATCGGTGCTTCCCCGTCGAGTACAAAGCTAAGGCTGTGGCAGATTTCCTGCAGTCTGATGTCTCAGTCACGAAGGACGCTCTCAAGCATGGTATCAACACTAACCTTGTTCATAAATGGATCCGCCAGGCCCGGTAGAAGGAAGCGGCGCCCATAAAGCCAGCTTTCCTTGCCGTCGTGCTACCGGCTCGGTCCGGTACATCCAAGGTTGTTCATTGTTACAGGGGCAGACTACCGGTAAGTGACGGCTTGAAGTGGTTAACAGATTTTAATCCGGACGTCGCTTTGACGATGAAAGTTGACGTGTTCGTACATTAATACCCACTAGCAATTTTTTATACTTGCCGGGTTGTTGTAGGTGTATTGGTTCTGAATCAGGTACCCAGATATTGATCTGGAGGCGTGAGTGCATCAGAGAATCCAGAATCGTCGCAGCCAAGAGATCCCTCTTGAGTATGAGTGTGGACTTTTCAGAATGTTAGGCACTTGCGCCAGCAAAGGGATGATCTCTGTCTATTCGGCTGCGCTTAGGTTTTTCTGATGGTCTGCTGAATGTGAATGACATGGCCATAAGGAATAGTACCTTGTTTCAAATTACCCCCCTGGACCGCAGCAATGTAGCGGCCATTCAGCAGCGTATCGATAATAAAACCAAACCTCCCGGTGCCCTGGGGCAGCTCGAATCGTTGGCCAACAAGATGGCTCTGATTCAGGGCTCCGACCGGCTTAGCGTCGCAAACCCGTACATGCTGGTGTTTGCAGCCGACCACGGTATTACCGAAGAGGGGGTGAGTCCGTTTCCGTCAGAAGTCACCGGCCAGATGGTGATGAATTTTGTCGCTGGTGGTGCCGCCATTAATTGTTTTTGCCGCGAATTCGACATCAAAATCGAGGTGATCGACGCAGGGATCAAATCGCCTCTGCCTGAGCATGCATTGATCAAACGTCAGCGCCTCGGGGCCGGAACCGCGAATTTCTGCCAAGGCCCCGCGATGACTCATGAGCAGGTTGTCCAGGCGTTGACCTATGGGGCGATCCGGGTCGCTGACTGTCACCGTAGTGGTTGTAATGTGGTCGGTCTGGGGGAAATGGGGATTGGTAATACCAGCGCTGCGGCCGCCCTGATGGCCGCTTTTACCGGGCTGAGTGCTGAAGATTGTGTTGGCAAAGGCACCGGTTTGGACGATGCCGGAGTGCGTCACAAAATTGAGGTTATTGCTCGTGCCCTAGCGTTGCACCAGCACGCGTTTGATGATCCCATGACGACCCTGGCGGCAGTCGGTGGTTTTGAAATAGCTCAGATGGCTGGTGCGATGCTTAAGGCTGCAGAACTTAAGATGCTTGTGCTGGTTGATGGCTTTATCGCATCTGCTGCGGTGATGGCCGCGGTGGCCATCGAGCCAGCCTGTAAGGATTATTTTATATTCTCTCATGCATCTAATGAACAGGGTCATCAGCGTATGCTGCAACACCTTGACGTTGAGCCCTTGTTGAACCTGGGGCTGCGTCTCGGTGAGGGCTCGGGTGCCGCCCTGGCGTTGCCTTTGCTACGGGCTGCCTGTGCCTTCTACAACGATATGGCTAGTTTTGAGTCCGCCGGTGTGAGCCAGGTGTGATCTGACAATAAACGCCGATGGGGTCATCATCCTGCAGTTGCTGAGTTGCATCGCCTGCGGGAGTCGCAGGTCTCTGTTTGCTCGTTAATGATGAAACAAGGGTAATAGGATGAAAGAGGTGGTGAATCAGTCGTTTTCCAATCCAACAACGTTGATGGTGCAGGGTGCCACATCGGATGCGGGAAAAAGCGTACTGGTGACGGGGCTGTGCCGGGTGCTCAAGCGCCGGGGGCTGCAAGTCGCTCCGTTTAAACCTCAGAATATGGCCCTTAACAGCGCGGTGACTGTTGATGGTGGTGAGATCGGTCGGGCCCAGGCGGTACAGGCGCAAGCCTGTGGGCTGGAGCCCCACACTGATTTCAACCCGGTGCTGCTCAAGCCCAACACGGATATTGGTGCCCAGGTGATTATCCAGGGTAAGGCGGTGATGGACATGAATGCTGCGGTATATCACCAGTATAAGGTGGTGGCCATGGACGCGGTTCTGGACTCCTACGGACGGCTTAATCAGCAGTACAGGTACGTGGTGGTCGAGGGCGCTGGTAGCCCTGCTGAGATCAACTTGCGAGACCGTGATATTGCCAATATGGGCTTTGCCGAGGCGGTCGATTGCCCGGTGATCCTGATCGCCGATATTGATCGTGGCGGTGTGTTTGCCCATCTGGTTGGGACTCTGGATCTGTTGTCGGCCAGTGAACGCGAGCGTGTGGTGGGCCTGGTAATCAATAAGTTTCGTGGTGATATAAAGCTGTTGGAGCCCGGTCTCGATTGGCTGCAACAGAAAACCGGCAAGCCGGTGCTGGGGGTACTTCCCTACCTGAAGGAGTTTTACCTGGAAGCGGAGGATGCCATTGACCGCAACCAGATCAGTGGCGAGACACGTCTTAAGGTTGTGGTACCTGTTTTATCACGGATCAGTAATCATACTGACTTTGATCCGTTGCGCTTAATGCCGGAAGTGGACCTGACCTTCGTCGGACCTGGTCAGGCAATTCCTGCCTGTGATCTGATCATTATTCCTGGCAGCAAGAGTGTGCGTGCTGACCTGGCGTTTTTGTGCCAGCAGGGGTGGGATCAGGATATACGACGTCATCTTCGCTATGGTGGCAAGCTGATGGGAATCTGCGGAGGTTACCAGATGCTGGGCAACTGGGTGCGCGACCCTCTGGGGATTGAAGGACCTGCTGGCGAGAGCCCCGGTTTGGGTTATCTTAATATTGATACGACGCTGGAATCTAAAAAGCAACTGACACGGGTCAGCGGTGTACTCAGGCTCAATGATCACTCCGTCAGGGTTTCCGGCTATGAAATACATGCGGGGGTCACCAGCGGGGAGGGTTTGGACGCGTCCTTGATGTCTATTCGCCACGACCGGGGAGAGACCACAGTTGCAGAGGGGGCTATCAGCGAAGATCGTCAGGTGTTGGGTAGTTACCTGCATGGCATCTTTGAGCAGCAGGAGGCCTGTCGGGAGCTGTTGGACTGGGCAGGGCTAAAAGATGCCGAGGTGATCGATTACCACCGCCTACGCGATCATGAGATCGACCGTCTGGCTGATAGCCTGGAACAGCATCTGGATCTGCCTCGGTTGTTTGATGTTTTCCAGCAAGGAGCGCGTGTCCCAACTTTCGCCTCGGAAAGTGCGGCTCCTGCTCGGCTCTAACATCGGCTGATCTGAACTAGGGGTTGAAAAGGGGGCTTGAAAGGGTCCCGTGGGATTAAGCAGCGTCGCTTTTTTCTGAAGCATAGGTGCTCCTAGGTTTAAGCTTTGTTAGCCGTATAAGTGAGACCGGATCTTAGCCTCGAAACGCCCTCTCTGTTCGCTGTAATATTTTCAACCTCTTTAAACATTCCCCATCTCGAGACCGTTACCGTGCTTCTAACATTGCTTCCCCTAGCGTCTCTACTGGTCAGTTGCTTCATCTTGATGCTGGGTAATGGCCTGATCAATATCCTGCTGCCGGTGCGCATGGGATTTGAGGGTATGAGTACCGATACCATCGGTTTGGTGCTGTCGCTCTATTTTGTAGGTATGCTGGCAGGAGGGGTCTATGCCCGCCACTTGATCAGGCGGGCAGGGCATATTCGCATGTTTGCCGGTTGTGTGGCGCTTGCGGCAGTGAGCATCCTGGTTTGCAGTTTTTACACCGATGCCATGTTATGGGGCGCAATGCGCATTGTTCTCGGTTTTTGCAACGCATGCGCCTACACGGCCATGGAGAGCTGGCTGAGCGAAAGTTCCACCAAGGAGAACCGCGGCAAGGTGCTGGCGTTTTATCAGGTGGTCGCCCTGGGTGCCCTGTTCTGCGGTCAGTTCCTGCTCAACATTGCCAGCCCCTTGGGTACCGTGCTGTTTGTACTCTGTGGCATTCTGCTCAGTGCTTCCATTATTCCTATCGTGCTCAGTCGTAACAGCGGGCCTGCTGTGAATGAGGTGGCGCCGATGTCGCTGCTGGCGCTGTTCAGAATCTCGCCCTTGGGGGTGGTCAGTTGTTTTACCTCAGGGGTGATCTACTCCGCGGTCTTCAATATGCTGCCGGTGTTTGCCCGCGACTACGGGGTTATCGATTTTGAGCTGTCGCTGTATATGGGGGCCGCGATTATGGGCGCCTTTATCCTGCAGTTCCCGGTCGGTTATCTGTCTGACCGCTTCGACCGACGGACGGTCTTGCTGGTTCTCCTGGTGATTTCTGCGTTGGCCGGATTAGCCGTCACACAGATGGCCGAGCAGGGCCTGTTCTGGCTGATGTCGGCAGCCACAGCAATTACCTGTGGCATCATCGCCTGCACATACCCGCTGAGCATTTCAGAATCCTTCGATAAACTGCGTCAGAGCGAGATGGTAGCGGGGATGGGCTGTCTGATCCTGACCTTTGCCATCGGTGGGATTATCGGTCCCTACTCCTGTCTCTTATACACATCT
>SDWN01000266.1 GCA_004195305.1 Neptunomonas sp.
TGAATAGCAGCCAGTGCAGTTGAGAGATATAGAAGGGCAACTCGACCTGGGTATGCAGGGTGAGTGGCAACAGCAGCACCAGATAGGCCCCGCCACGCTGCCAACCCAGGTTGGCGCAGACTTTCAGAAACGCCAGCCCGAGCACCAAAATGCCACTCAGTGCGACCAGGCCACCCTCAATTGCCCAGTACATCAGCTCGTTATGCGGATGGCTTAGCCGAGGTTCGAGAATCGCCGCTTCCGGGTGATCGGACAAGTATTGGGCTTTCTTGTCATGCCAGATCGACTGGAATTGACCTATGCCGTAGCCGAATATCGGTTTTTCCAGAAACAGTTCCCAGCTGGACGCGTACATCATGATCCGCACATCATTCCGGGTAGGGTCGGTAGAACTTTGAGTTACCTGACTTAATTTTTCCAGCCCGGCCTGCATGCCGCCCGTTTTAGTTTCGAGTTGGTAGCCGACGCCGATGCCGATAACCAGTGCCAAAAGCAGCAGAGAGGCTGACCGGGCGCCATGGTTGATTAACTGTCGATGGCGAACGCCCAGCATCAAGATAACTCCGGCCAGTGCGGCCAGCATCCCGGTGCGTGAACTCGAGGTGATGATGATCAGACTGTTGAGTGCGATGCTGCTCAGGACAAATACTTTTATCAACCAGTGACGCTGGCGATAGGAGGGCAGGGTGGTTAAAAACAGAGCGATCAGTAACCCGGTGGCGAGATAGCTGGCAGCCAAATTTTGTTGCTGGAAAATTCCGCGGGGAATTCCCATTGACTGCGACATCCAGCCGGGAGGCGAATCCAGCGCCAGCAGGTGAACCAGGCAATAAAGAGCCTGCACCACCGTCGATCCCAGTAGCAGGTAGAGCAGGTTGTCACGCTGTCTGCGGTTGAGCTGAAATTGGGCGCAGCTGAAGAACAGTAACATCCCTCCCCAGATTGATAGACTTCGGAACAGCCAGGACGAGGGCGTAGAGACAGTGCCTATCGCGCCCACCAAGGTGGTCACAATGAGGAAAAAGAGGATCGCAACGGTCATCTTGGGTAGTAATAACACCCGGTTATAGCTGAGTTTAAGCAGCCCCAGAGCGATTAAAAAAGTGGCTGCAATCCAGACCGTATTGTTGAACGGTAGATATAGCCCTTCACCGCCTGCGTTGTCCTGATAATAGAGCGGAGCCAGCAGAAACAGCACACTGAAAAGAGTAAAGAAAGCACGGTTGAAGCGTGGTTGAGGCAGGGGATCTGCTAAGCTGGTCATCATCCAGAGTCCTTAATCATAAGACGATGATAATAGCGGAATTTAGGCGTATAACCTACCGTAAACGCTAGCGAGTAGGCGAACAGAGTGCAGGTCGGTTATGATCAGGCAAGATTACTTTATAGAGAGTGAATTCATGGCTAGTTGGCACCGAATGTTGAAATGGGGGCGGCAAGGCCTTGTTGTCGGATGGCTGGGTTTGCTCGCGGCTCAAGCTGTGAGCGCGGCCGAGGACCGTCCCGGAGCAATTGACCTTGAATCTGTTATGCGTTATCCCCACTCGTGGATTGTTGGTTACAGTAAAGCCCCGGTGCCCGAGTACCGCTTGGCGACCGGCAGCATGAAAAAGATCAATGGGGTGATCTCTCCGGAATACGCTCAGTATATTTCCGGTCAGCTGACCCGGATCACCTATCAGCTCCCGAGAGGCCACAATAGTACCGATGCGTTCAACCATTTTAAGCGTCAATTTGATAACCTGGGACCTGAGGTGTTATTCCGCTGCAAAGGGAGAAGCTGTGGTAATAGCAATCAGTGGGCCAACGTTCAGTTCGGCATTTCACGTCTCTACGGCGTTGATCGGGAACAGTTCTACCTGGCCTTAAAACTGCCCGCGATGGGGTCGGAACCAGCGAGCTATTTGGCGTTTTATACGGTTATTCGTGGCAATAAGCGTGTCTATGCGCAGCTCGACCTGATTCAATCGAGTGACGCGGCGGCGTCAGGTGCTGCGGGCTTTATTGCCAAGCTGGAACAAGGTCTGCGGGTTTTTCGCCAGCCCGGGCAGCTAAGCCAGGCGGAGGTTGAGCCGTTGCGGCAGCGCATGACGGATCAGCCCGCGCTAAGACTAACCCTGGTCGGACACAGTGATCAGGGGGCAACGCCTGAACAGTATCAGGCCAGCTCGCTCGCGCTGGCTGAAACCCTCCGGCAGCAATTGTTGGCGCAGGGGCTGGACGGGTCCAGATTAACGGCATATGGGGTTGGATCCTTGGCTCCGGCGTATGCTGCCTCCGTGCCGAATCAGCGCGTTGAGCTGTTGCTGCGTTAACTGCCGCGGTTAACGCGGTAGTTGCGATGACATAAAATTTAAATCTGCGCTTATCCAAACAATACACCGGTAACCGTGGTCAGTAACTGGAGTCTATATGCCCCATATTGTGATTGAGTATGCTCAGAACTTAGATACAAGCCTGGATCTAAATGCGTTGGTCAAAGCCGTACATGAAGGGGCTTTGCGCGCAGACCTGTTTGAAGCCGACGCGATTAAAGTCCGGGCGATTGCATATCAGCACTATCTGGTCGCCGGACAGGTGACCGACTTTATCCATCTCAATACGCGGATTTTATCGGGCCGTAGCGAACAGCAGAAAAAACATTTGAGTCAATGTCTGCTAGAAAGTGTAGTCGCGGTTGCTACAGCGGTCCCTGATGTGACGGTCGATGTAATCGATATGGATCGGTTTTGTTATGCCAAGCGAAAGAGCTAGGCTGGCATTTTATTGCTGCGTAACTATCGCGCTGCTGTAATGATCAGCACTGCAATAAAAGCCAGAGAGCCGCTTTCGCGTCCGAATTTCCTCACGACTGCATGGATGCGGGAGATGGAACAGCGCAGTAGCGATTACCGGGTAGGTCTGGATTAAGTCCGACAGCCTTCAGGGGATATGTATGATTAATGGATTATCACGTTTAGCCTTGATGACCGGGTTGGTGCTGCTGAGTGCGCCTGCTATGGCGGCGGTGGGCCCCTTGGATTTGACCCGGACCGCTGTCGGTTTTCTGGTGTTGATCGTTTTCAGTGTTGCCTATCTGCTGGTGGTGCTGGAAGAAAAGTTACATATGCGCAAGTCCAAACCGGTACTGGTGGCTGCCGGGATCATCTGGGCGATTATCGGTTGGGTCTATATTCAGCAAGGGCTAACAGGCGTTGTTGAGGACGCTTATAAACACACCCTGCTTGAGTTCTCTGAGTTGATGCTGTTCCTGCTGGTGGCGATGACCTACATCAATGCGCTGGAGGAGCGGCGGGTATTTGATGCCTTTAGAGCCTGGTTGGTCGATAGGGGATTCAACTACCGAACGCTGTTCTGGCTAACCGGGCTGATGGCGTTTTTTATCTCACCGGTGGCGGATAATCTGACCACCGCGCTACTCATGTGTGCGGTGGTGATGAAGGTCGCTCCGGATGATAAAAAGTTTATTAATCTGTGCTGCGTCAATATTGTTGTCGCAGCCAACGCCGGAGGTGCATTCAGCCCCTTTGGGGACATCACCACCCTGATGGTGTGGCAGGCAGGGCTGGTTCACTTCGAAGAGTTTTTTGTATTGTTTCTACCTGCGTTGGTTAATTTTCTGGTGCCTGCGCTGATCATGAGCTTTTTTATCGAAGACCGTACTCCCGGTGCTGCCAACGAAGAGGTGGAGCTCAAACGGGGAGCGCGGCGGATTCTGGGTTTGTTTTTACTGACCATCGCAACGGCCGTCTGTGCCCATGTTTTGCTGCATCTTCCGCCGGTGTTGGGGATGATGATGGGGCTGGGCTATCTGCAGTTTTTTGGCTATTTTCTGCGCATGACGCTGCCCCGGTCATTAGCCAGAAAACGCCGTTTAGCCGAACAGTCAGGGGATCAGGCGCGGTTGCAGCGACTGGGTAGCGTGGTCCCCTTTGATGTGTTTAATCGGGTGGCACGTGCCGAGTGGGATACCCTGCTGTTTTTTTACGGCGTCATTATGTGCGTCGGTGGATTGGGCTTTATGGGGTATCTGTCGTTGATGTCGGATCTGCTCTATACCCAATGGGGTGCAACCCAGGCCAATGTTGCCCTGGGCGTGATCTCGTCGGTTATCGATAACATACCGGTGATGTTCGCCGTGTTGACGATGGAGCCCGTCATGTCGCAGGGGCAATGGTTGTTGATCACCCTGACTGCTGGGGTTGGGGGGAGTTTACTGTCGATAGGGTCTGCAGCCGGCGTGGCGTTGATGGGCCAGGCCCGTGGGGTATATACCTTTTTTGGGCATATGAAATGGACCCCTGCCATCGCCCTGGGCTATATCGTGAGTATCTATGTGCACCTGTGGCTTAACGCCGATCAGTTTGGGCTGTATCGACACCTGTAGTCTGGGTAGCGTTCGCTTCTGCTGATCCCTGTTTAACCCGCGTCGCCAATAAAGGGATCAATAATCTTTGATCGTCAACGCGATGCGTTGCCGGGCCGGATCGATGTCGACCACCCGCACCTTGACCAGATCGCCGGGCTTGACCACCTCGTGCGGATTCTGGATGAAGCGATTGGCAAGCTGGGAGATATGCACCAGCCCGTCCTGGTGCACGCCAATATCAACAAAGGCGCCGAAATTGGTAACGTTGGTGACCACCCCTTGCAAGCGCATATCGGGTTTTAGATCCTTGATGCTGTTGACCCCTTCGGTAAAGCGCACCGTGACGAATTCAGGGCGCGGGTCGCGCCCTGGTTTTTCCAACTCTCTAAAAATATCCCGCACGGTAGGGGCGCCAAACTGAGCATTGCTATAGTCGCCAGGATTGAGGCCACGCAGAGCCTGCGTATCGCCTATCAGTGATTCGATGCTGCGCTGCTGTCGGGCCGCTATCTCCGCGACTAACGGGTAGGCCTCGGGATGCACGGCGGAGCGGTCGAGGGGCTGACGGGCGTTGGCGATGCGCAGAAACCCGGCCGCCTGTTCAAATGCCTTGGGTCCTAGTCGCGCGACTTTTTTCAGGGTGGCGCGGCTGCTGAAGGGGCCGTGCTCATCCCGATGGGCGACGATATTGGCAGCCAGCACCGGAGTGATGCCGGAGACGTACTGCAGTAAGGCGCTAGACGCGCTGTTGAGATCGACCCCGACCGCGTTGACGCAGTCCTCTACAATCGCTGTCAAGTGCTCGGCCAGTTGGTTCTGGTTAACATCGTGCTGATATTGACCGACCCCGATCGCCTTGGGGT
>SDWN01000491.1 GCA_004195305.1 Neptunomonas sp.
AGCCTCAAAAGAGTTCGAAAACTGCCTCAAATCGGTCTTCCCCTCGCTACGACCGGTCAAGTCCGACAGACTGTTAGCAAATGGTTGACCCCAATAGTGCTGACGTTATCATGCCATTCTGCTAGACAGATTACTGACCAAAGGATGTAAGCTCGCGCTGATCCATCGTGAAAACTGGATTCAGTGGACAAAATTCGCACAGCAACATGCTAAAACAGAATTGGCAACACAAGGGACGCTTACGTTGATACAAAGGAGGTTATTGTCCACTCTCGGCGGTTTGATTCCGTGTGTATTGGCAATATTTAGTTGCTTTCCCATGCTTCGATCCGGTTTCCCAGAGGGCCATGACTGGATCTTCGAGTTGGTCAGGGTGGCCGAGTATTCGCGCGCACTGGAATCAGGCCAGGTCATGCCGTACTGGGCAGAAGAGCTGTATTGGGGGTTTGGCTCGCCCATCTTTATCTACTACGCGCCCCTATTCGCTGTTCTTGCCAGTTCTTTTAGCAGTTTTTTTGGATCAGTAACGTCGGGCTCGGTCGCAGCCTTACTGCTGGCCTCACTGTTATCGGCGTATGCAGTGTACGGGACGTTGCGAGAGCTGCTGCCTCGGAACCAGGTCTGGGCTGGTGCAGCAGCCCGCGTTGCGGCAGCCGTCTATCTATTTAGCCCCTATCTGCTGGGCGACAAGCTTATTCGCAATGCCAATGCAGAATTTACGGCGCTGGCAATATTCCCATTCGTGCTTTGGGGCCTGTTACGTATCAGAAATGGCCGCATGTCTGGCTATCCGCTGCTGGCGTTTGCGCTGACAGCATGCATTTTTGCACATAATTTGACCGCGTTGATCGCACTGACTACGGTGCTGTTACTCAGTATCTTTTTGTTTCTGAATCGATGGCAATGGGCGGTATTTTGGCACATTCAGCTTTGGACTGTTCTGGGCGTACTGCTTGCCGCCGTGTTCTGGTTACCCGTATTGACTTTGAAATCACTTGTCCGTACTGAAGAGATGCTCTTGGGTAAGTTCGATTTTCACAGTAACTTTCAGTCGTTCATGTCGTTTTTTTCCTACCAAGAAGTCGTTGGTGTAGGCGTGGTACCGCTTCTTATTTTGCTGGTTTCGCTGCTTATCCTGTCAGGCGTCTTATGCTGTTCTCGAGAGCATAGGCAGTTGATGATAATTTTTTGTGTGTCGGCTCTGAGCTTGCTCGCTTTGCAAGCGCAATTCAGTACCCCGGTTTGGGAAACGCTGCCATTCTTTCCTTTATTTCAGTTTCCCTGGCGCTTGATGGGGCCCTTGGCATTAGTGCTGGCTGTGCTGGCTGGGCTGGTGTTTTTTATATTGCTTGACGGCAGATCCCGACGCGCCGTTGTAATGGCGGAGGTGGTGTTCACCATTGCCATTATGGTCAACGCCATTCCGGTAATGCAGCGCTACCTGCCTTTGGCTGATAACGCAGCGCGTTTGTCAGCCGAGCTGAGTGCTAGTGGGCTGATTCGGGAGCGCGGACTGCCCGCCACGGTACTCGATGAATACTTGCCTAAAAACGCAATGATAAATGTGGCGAAAAATGCACCCATTAATCGTGCCGAACTCTGGTCCGCGCAGTCCGTATCTTTCCGCACGGTGGAGGCGACCGGAACAAGATTGCAATTTGCCATAGAGGCCAAAACGGCCAGCGTTGTAAATGTTGCGCGCTGGTATATTCCTGGCTGGCAGGCGCGCCTGAATGGCGCCGAGCAGGTGGTTACGAGGAGTGGCTGGGGCGGGCTTCAGATTAATCTTCCAGCAGGCCAGCATGTGCTTGAGGTGTTTTTGCCTCAGCCTAGAGAGCGCTGGATTGGTCTGTTGATCAGCCTGGTGTCTTTAGGATGCCTTTTGGCGTTGCTGATAATGCGTTGGCGGGGCATGAGAGCGGCCCGGGTTGCTGCCAAAACCGTTCAGGAGTGGTCATGAACACCATCGCGTAGCGACACATCAGCCGCATAGTTACCCACTCAAGCGGCTATCACTGCGACTGATCTTCCCAACGATTGGGTGCGTCTCGTATTTGATGACTATGAATATCCACTTTTAAGCATTTTAACGGCCGTTAACTGTATCGGATTACACATATTGCCGAAGCCCATTGCTTGGGCGTCACTCAGAATCGGCACCGTTATCGACAGCGGCTTTCAGCGCCGGGTAACTCCCGGCCGGGCATACCAGTTCCATATTCAAAACCTCTTGGTTTGACCCTTGGCCGGGCTCATAAACACCGCATGCCGTGCAGCACCTAGCTGATCGTTGCCTGTTGTGACCTTAAACAGGATCTGACTGGAACCTGAATTCAGCGAATGGGGCGGTACCCGTACGAAAATCTCATGGGCGGTCACGCCCGAGGGCGTGAGCATGATCGCTTCGGACGCGCCGACGACGATCAAACCCGCCGGACCGGACACCTCGATACGGGCCTGTATTTGCTGATCGGTCTTATTGAGGACTTTCAAACGGTAACGATTCTGGATTGCCCCATCGCTTTGCATCACGAACATCGGCTGGCGATGGTGGATGACTTTCAGTTCCACCGCATCCAGGGTTGCCAGGCCCCAGGCCCCGCCTATGACCGAGAACGCCAGGATGGAGATATACACCCAGACACGGGGGCGTTTGAACCATGCCGCCTCGACCATTCCCCGCAGTCCATTCAGCGAGTCATAGCGGATTAAGCCCTTGGGCCGGTCAATCTTTTCCATCACCGAATCGCATGCATCAATACAGAGTCCACAGGTAATGCAACCCTGCTGCTGGCCGTTGCGAATATCGATGCCGGTCGGGCAGACCGCCACACAGAGATTGCAGTCGACACAGTCTCCCAGGTGTTGGTCGGCGACCCCTTTGGTCCGGCGTCCTCGCGATTCACCCCGGACGGCGTCATACGCTGGCAGCAGGGTATCCTCATCAACCATGACACCTTGGATGCGAGAGTACGGGCAGAGCCAAAAACAGGTCTGCTCGCGCATGAATCCTGCCAGGCTGTAGGTCCCGAAGATAAAGGCGCCGATGGTAATGCTCGCTTCCAGCGGCAGGTCCAGGTCGATCAGCCCTTGCCACAGATCGCCCGCGTCCATAAACCAGGCAACAAAACTGACCCCCGTCAGTAACGCGATCAGCAGCCAAAGCGTATGTTTAACGGCCTTAATACGGAGCTTGGTGAACGACCAGGGCGCGTCATCCAATCTCTTGCGCTGCAGTGATGTGCCTTCGAAACGCTCCTCGATCCAGACATAGACCTCCGTCCAAACCGTCTGAAAGCAGAAAAATCCGCAGAACACCCGCCCCGCCACCGCTGTCACCACGGCCAGAAGAATAGCGAAGAACAGCAGGATCAGTGCCAGTATCCACAGGTCCTGTGGCAAGATGGTCAGGCCGAACAGATGGAATTTTTGTGCCGGAAAGTCGAAGAGTACCGCTTGCCGATCACCCCAACGCAGGTAGGGGCCGAGGAAAAACAGCAGCCATACGCTGCTGGTCCACCATTTCAACGTACGCCAGCGCCCCGGCATCCTTTTGGGGTGTATTTTCTGATCACCGACATTGACGTGCCATTGGCCGACCTCCGCGTAGATATCATCAATTGTCTCGGTTGGAATGACGGCATGACGGTTATCCATTGTCATCCTCCGACGCTGAGTTATTTGTGCTAAAAATTTTCGCCCGTACTTTTATGCCAATGACCACGAGCATAGCCACGGAGCCAACGATGGTCAGAATCGAAAAAATGGCGACGGCATCAAGATTAAGCATGGGATTACACCTCTCTCAGAAGCGGAACTTGAAGGGGGTTCGCGGGCTGTAAATCGATCCCTGGTAGGATAAATTCGTGCCTACCAGCATCGACAATGCGGTCTCTAGGCATTCACCTGGTTGCAGCGTGATGGCGTTGAAACCACAGCGTCTCAGTTGCGGCGCCTGATCGGCGATTAAATTACCGCAGGCGCGCAACTCGCCATCGAACCCATAAGCCTCCCGCAACAGGGCGGCGGTTGAAAAGCCGGTTCCATCCGAGAAACTTCTAAAGCGAATCGCGATTGCAGGAATTTCGCCAAGCTGTGCTTGCAGCGCTTCGAGGCATTCATTGCTATCTATCCAGATCCCCGGCCGAACCTGATACCGCTCAAAACCAGGGCAGTGCTCCAGCCACACCTGTAGCGGTAGAAAGTGGCGAACACCGGGGGCAGTAGAAACGTCATCTTCTGCACCGAGCTCGATAAGCAGTGACTGATCCTCGACGATACCGCCGTCCTTAATGATTTTTGGCATAGACGGCCTCCTTGAAAGGCTTTAATCCGAGGCGAACCAGAACATCCGAGAACGCTTCTTGAGCAGATGAACGAGACTGAAGATAAAGCTCAAGAATACGCTCGACAGCCTGAGGCACCGCCTCCGCATTCAGCGCCGGGCCGATTATTTTGCCAATCCGGGCCTGATTGCCCGATTGACCGCCGAGGGTGATTTGGTAGAACTCCTGCCCTCGCTTCTCAACCCCGAGGATGCCGATATTGGCTATGTGGTGGTGGGCGCAGGCGTTGATACAACCGGAGATACCCAGAGAGATCGCGCCCAGGCTATACAGCCGGTCCAGATCGGCCAGGCGTTGCTGAATCAGCGCACTGATGGGCAGTGATCGGGCGTTGGACAGATTGCAAAAGTCAGCACCCGGGCAGCAGACGATATCCGCCGCGGTGCCCTGTGTTGGCGTCGCCAGATCCAGTTGATCCAAAGACCGCCATAGCTCAAGCAGATCCGATTGTCTGACATCCGCAAGGATCATATTCTGCTGTTGCGCGGTCCGGACCTCACCAAAGCTAAAACGTTCTGCCAGGTCGGCAACTGCGTTCAATTGACGATGGTGAATGTCTCCGGGCGCCTTGCCGATGGATTTAAGGGAGAGGGTGACGGCGGCGTAGCCGGGTATTCGGTGCGGATTGACATTGTTTGCCGCCCAGCGGTCGAACAAGGGTTGTCGTCGTCGCTGCTCGCAGAGCTCTGCAGCAACCGTGTCCGCGTTCAGCGATTCATAGCGAGGGGGGGCAAAGAAGGATTGGGCATAGGCCAGTTCGTCCGGCTTGAGCAGGTATTCACTGCGTCTAGATGAATTAAACTCATCCCTGTCTCTTATACACATCT
>SDWN01000493.1 GCA_004195305.1 Neptunomonas sp.
GTTCCGCCATGTCGACGGCATCCTGGACATTGGTGACATAACTGGTCACCAGTTGGTGCAAGGCCTCTGATTCGATCTGCTGTTTGACCTCCTCCAGGAGCGCCATGCTCTGATCGATCTGCGTCTGGATCGCCTCCCCTTCCATCCCCATGCTGATCAGGTTCATCACCCGGTACAGCTCAGCGTGGATGCTGGTCAGTTTGAGGGTAATCTGGGCACTGGCATCATAGCGGTACAAATTTTGTTCGAACTGGCCATAGATGACATCGCGCTGGTTGGTTAACGTGCTGTAGGTCAGCACACCCATACCGAGCATAAACAGCAACACCAACAGCGGGCTGGCGAGCAGTTTGGGGCCTATTTTAAATCCTGAAAGGCGGAACATTGCGATCTCCTAAATCGAGAAAGAGCGAACAAAACAAGGGCCCGAAGTGTAGAATCGTTCAGGCCCATCGTTCTACCGAGTCTCTTATTCAAACACGCCGCAACCAACCAGCCCATCGATGCCTGCGATCTTCTGAACGTAGGTAACCTTGGACGCCAACTTACCCGTCAGCGGATGTTTCCACATGTAGTCGACCCAACCACTGCCATCAGCCTTGACCACCTCGATCATGTCCTTCATGAAGTAGTTGCCCTTGGGATCTTTGAGTTTGAGCAACACCTTGCCGTCCAGCTTGGGGTTGGCGCCATGGATCAACGTCTTACCATTAAAATCAATAATAAAAACATAGAGCTCACCCTGATAAAACTCACCATCTTTTGTCTGAAATAATTCGCGGGAAGCGTCCACACCGTGTTGTTCAACGTAGGAGGTGGCCTTAAGCGTCATCGCTTTGGCATCCTCGCGGTTGCTGGCTGCAGCCAGCATAGGTAGACAGAACAGAATGACTAGCAAAGACTTAAATAAATGTTTCATAACATAACCTTTGTTTTTTTTATTTAGTGCCAATTCAGGTGGAAGGCTTACCAGCCACCATAACCGATGAATATCCGTATATTGAACCCTGGCAGTCCTGGCGTTCCTGGACGAACAGGGAGCGCAGGCTCTTCAGGAACAGGAACTATAATGCATCCAAACCACCGCATGAACTAGAGGAAATACGATGGATATGTAAAACATTTGATTTAGATCAAAAGTTTACCACCAGAAATAGTAAATCAACTCCATACAAGAAAGGATTGCTCATACCAAAAAAAACGGGAACTATAATTTACATCATGCCGGGAATATACGTAGATCCGCGCCAGCTGGATTTGAACAATCGCGCTCAAGCAAAAAAAACGGGGGAAAACCAAGCCCTTCGCATTTCGAGTACATGGCTGGCTTCTGCCCACTCCTGCCGTGAGTCCTAGCTCTGATGGATGTCCGCTATATAGAACTCCGAAGTTTCATCAACAGCCTGCTCTGGCATAGATGAGCGGCCGCTCAGTGTCTTTAAGAGCCGGTCACTGGCCCTTAATCTGCTTCCCCTGAATGTCTGGTATGGGGCCATAAGCGGGAGTCGATTCAAACCCAGCATCATGTCCGCTCTGTCGATACAGCGGCCAATAGCGGAAGTTACCTCGGTGTCCGCTCTGTGTTCTGATTTCGACTAAAGTGGCTTGGAACTACGGGCTACATTAGAAAGACCTAACGGTCTGCAAAGTGCGCAAGCCAGCCGTTAGCCCAAACCGGGCATTGCAAACCAATTTTATAACGCGTTGCGTCATATGACGGCGTGCGTTATGCTTTGGCTATGATTAAACAATTCCGCTGCAGCGAAACTGAACTGATATGGACGGGTAAGGGCTCACGCAAGCTACCCCAAACAATTCAGAGCGTGGCACGGCGTAAACTCCGTATGCTTAATAACGCGACCTCCCTAGATGACCTGCGTATTCCCCCAGCTAACCGGCTGGAAGCGCTTAAGGGCCATCGGGCAGGCCAACACAGCATCCGGATTAACGGGCAATGGAGGGTCTGTTTCACTTGGCGTAACGGTGACGCCTATAACGTAGAGATTGTGGATTACCACTAGGAGGTTACATGCTGCCCAACATCCACCCTGGCGAAGTGCTCCTTGAGGAGTTTTTACAGCCAATGACTATCAGCCAGAATAGACTGGCCCGCGCCATTGATGTACCGCCTCGGCGTATCAATGAAATTGTTCATGGGAAGCGCTCTATTACTGCTGATACGGCGGTACGTCTTGCTATTTACTTTGGGGTCAGCGAGAAATTTTGGCTCGGGCTTCAAGATGACTACGATCTAGAAGAAGCACGACAGCGCATCGATCACAGCCGTGTTCATGCACTGCATGCAGCCTGATTTAATTGGCTGACACACAGTGTACGTAAAGGACAGCAGCTTAACCCCTGCTGGCCCTTAGCCGACATCGGTTTCACCAAGGGTGAAAAGTTAAGCCACTGGTACTGGATTCCTGATACGCATCTTTTCATGGTGTTACGGCCTTGCAATACAACAGCAGGAGTTTTCAAATGGAGCGCTATCTCTAAACGCGCTCATACCCGCGGAGCCGAGCAACTATGGCTGTCCTTATTCCGATTGCCTTGGAAATAAAAACTGGCAAGCATGTAACCGCCGATGAGGTCCCAAGAGGCAATATTTGCGGCTGCGAGTGTCTTTTCTGTGGCGTTCCCATGCAGGTCCGGCAACGCGCCGACATCCGTTTTTTCGCTCACCAACCACGGGAAGTCGATGACGATACACTGTGTCCAGCCAGCTTTGTACGGTGCCTCTTCTGGATGGCACGGAAGGTCTTGTCCGAAAATGATCAGATCCATCTGCCAGTCTATGAATTGACGCTGTCTGACCGAGATACCCGACTCACCAAGTCCTACGCCGTAACGCACGAGCAATGCGTGACTTACGAGCAGGTATCTTTCCCAGACATGCAAATCAATCCTCATTACGACACAGCTCTTCTCAGTATCAAGGGCCACACATTGCGCCTTCGCCTTTGTTTTGATATAGCTGTCTCGTCAAGCGCTGAAGATCGTTCTACGCCCTCATTGGTAGTCAATATCAGCTCCCTGGAGTCTGCCTTCAACCAGGAGAAGAGCAGCTTCAAGGAAGTAACTGAGAAAGCAGTACTTGAAAATACGGCAAACAAGCACTGGAGCTACCACCCCCGAGAAGCGAACGCGAGGGAGAAATTCGATGCAGCCGTTGCAGAGGCCAGAGAGGAAATGGCTCGTACCCGCCTCCCTATGACCGCTCAGGCGGCTAAGGAAACCCTTGATGACATTCAGGGGGGCAATCGGAGTTGGTCTGGTGGATCAGCACCCATTAAGCCCATCTCCAATAATCCAACCGAACGGCTGCAACGATATTGGCTAAAACTGGAGAAGGGGATGGTTATTCATCTGCCCAACCAAGACGCGGTTGCAAGAGCCGCCGCCCTACATCGGATGGATCTAGGTTTTAACCATAAGGGCGTCGCTATTCAGGCTATCTGCGCTAGACATGAAAACACCTTCAACCTTCATCTGAGCCCCCACGCACTTACCGATTTCCCAACAGACACACTGGACCTCCTCCGTGGACTGAACCGCCCGACGCTCCTTATCTGCTTTGGGAACCTCAATGAGCCTTACGAGTGCATGTGGGTGAATCAGCAACCGGGGTATGCCTTACCATGAAGCCGTTGATGCCTGTATTTTGGCCCAGAGCGGACGCTTTGTCTGTGACCGGTTATGGCAAGTGCTGCGGACATATTGAGGTGATGGTGGCATCACCTACACCTGCTAAAATTAGGGGATGAACTGCCCTATTACGCAATAGCAGGTATTGATTATGACCATCAAGTTTTTGCAAGCTAGCATCTTAATCGCTCTGATGAGCCTCTTTGCTATAAACATCACTGTTGCTGAAGAGCGTTCAGGGCTTCTGGATGGCATGACGTTCGTTGGAAAAAACGGTGAAAAAGGCCACGCACTAGACCCTGATGAACACGAAGAAATTGTCTTTCAGAATGGGCTGTTCAGATCAACGTCATGTGATCCCTATAATTTTGAAAGCAGTGGCTATTCAACGACTGTTGTCGATAGCAGCATACATTTCAAGGCTGTTACTCATAGTCCAACACACGGGAAAATAGCCTGGCAAGGCGCGGTGAATGGTGACACTGCAGAGGTAACCTTTGTTTGGACAAAAGAGCGCTGGTATTGGGATACACATAAAGAATATTGGTTCAAAGGGGTTCTTAAGCCATAACTGTAATATCTTCGGTACAGGTAAAAGAAACTTCGTGCTAGTGGGTAAGGAGTACAGCTTTGACTCAGCGTAAATTGGATATACCCAAAAATGTTCGCTACCTGAGATTGTTGCTTTTATTGTTGATAATACTGGCAATCAATACCGGAGGAGCATGGCTAGTTCACCAGGTTGATTTTCAAATATTTCCTCGTCATGAGCCAGTGCTGCATATATTAGTACTGAGCTTTATAGCCTTCTATATCTTGCTGATGACCTTGCCCTTCATGCCGGGAATCGAGGTAGGGGTCGCACTGATGTTGTTACTCGGTAGTAAGGGGGCTGTGCTAGTCTATCTCAGCACATTGCTGGCTCTGTCCATTAGTTTTGCAATAGGTCGAGTTGTTTCATGTCAAGTTATTTGCTCAGTACTTAACTGGCTACATTTCCATAAGTCATGTGCCTTGATTGAGCAGATTGAGCCCATGGATCCACAACAGCGACTTACATTTATGTATCAACGCGCACCCAGAAAAATTGTGCCTTTTTTTCTCAAACACCGTTACTTAGCAATTGCAGCATTATTAAACCTGCCTGGAAATGCCCTTATTGGTGGTGGTGGTGGGATCGGATTAATCATCGGAATGAGTAAAATCATACCGTTCCATCGCTACTTATTTCTTTTAGCTGTCGCTATCTCACCTATCCCACTAATTTTTTACCTGCAAGGACTGTAACAGCTGACGATTCAGGTTTAGCTACTAATTATTGGTACTCCAACGGCCGCTTTGTGTCGATTTTTGCCGCTGGCGCTCACTCGAATCGACAGATCCCTGGTGACAGCCATGGGCGCATCGTGAGTGCGCCCATAGATTTGAATATGCAACCTTATAACTCACAGCAGACTCGAGGGCTGCAGTCGTTAGTCAGTTGTTAATGCTGTCTCTTATACACATCT
>SDWN01000727.1 GCA_004195305.1 Neptunomonas sp.
CTCAGACCCGACAACGTCTGCTCAAAACCACCCGCTGCCGCACGTCCGACGTAGAGCACATCGCTGGTATCATTGAGCAGCACGAAAACGCCTTGCTCTTTCGGATACTCATCAAACTTATCTGAAAAATCAAAAGCATAGGTTGATTGCCTGGACACACGTGGGTCTTTTTTGTCTTTATGGCTAAATCTCATTGCCGTCTCTCTAAAAAAATCGTGCCCGGATCCGCATGCAGGCTGCTGTAAGGGCTGAGGGTTTGAGGCACCCTCGCGGTTCGATTATGGGGTCAATTTATGTTTACCGCTGTTTTAAATAGCCGCTAATGACTTTGTTTCAAGCAGTCGCTAATAGCCAAAAAACCGCCTCAGCCAAAGACTGAGGCGGTTTTTAATCAGGATCCAACCAAGCCGATTACATATTCTCTTGCAGATACGCGCTTAGTTTCTCTGCCGGCAGATAACCCGGCAGCAACGAGCCATCTTCAAACACCAGCGCAGGGGTGCCGGTCACGCCAAACGCAGTGCCCATCGCATACTGTTCCGCAACGGGATTCTCGCACTCTTTCGACTCTAGCTGGCCACCGGACTTGGAGGTGGTCATCGCCGCTTTAGGGTCATCCGCACACCACACCGAGACCATGTCCCGGTAGGTTTGGGACCGCAGTCCACCGCGAGGGAAGGCCAGATAGCGGATTTCGATGCCTGCATTGTTGTATTCGGCCATTTCGTTATGCAGCTTCTGGCAGTAACCACAGTCAACATCGGTGAAGGCATAGACTACGGACTTTACCTCAGCCGCCGGTGAAAATATCACCATATCGTCTTTATTCAGCGACGTCAGCGTCTCAGCACGTTGCTTTTTCTGACGTTGCTGACTTAGGTTTACGAAACGCTGCCCTTTAATTCCATACAGGTCGCCGAGTACAAAGTGCTTGCCATCGCCACTGGTCAGGATGACCTCGCCTGTATCGATCTCGACTTGGTACAGACCATCGATCGGTGAGGGGGTAATGCCACGGATCTGAATCTGCTGATTAACCACCTTCAAATTCTGCGTAATCGCCTGCGTCATTGCCTCGGTAACAGGTGCGGCCAGAGTCAGATTACTGCTAGTCAGCAACGCTAGGGAGAATAGATAAGCCGATGAACGCATGAATACCTCAGAAGATAAATAGGGTGAATTGTGCAGTTAGAGTCGTCATCGCAAAACTAGTTCAGCCACGCGGATGATGTTTTTGATGCAGCGATTGTAAACGCTGCTGAGCAATATGGGTATAGATCTGGGTTGTCGACAGATCACTGTGCCCCAGTAGTAGCTGCACCACCCGCAAATCGGCGCCGTGATTCAACAGATGGGTCGCGAATGCATGACGTAGCGTATGCGGCGATAACGGCTTATCGATGCCCGCCTCCTGGGCGTAATGTTTAATCCGATACCAAAACGTCTGTCGGGTCATCTGGGTCCCGCGGCTACTGGGGAACAGCACCTCGCTATCGGCCTGCTTCAATAGCACGGTGCGGCCCTGACGCAGATAACGCGCCAGCCACTCCAGCGCGATCTCACCCAAGGGTACCAGACGCTCTTTATTGCCCTTGCCGGTGACCCGCACCACCCCCTGGCGCAGATTAACCATCGACACCTGCAGCGAGATCAACTCACTGACCCGGAGCCCGCAGGCGTACAGTAGTTCCAGCATCACCCGGTCCCGAAAACCGATTGGTTGTTGCGGATCGGGAGCGGCTAGCAACTCCTCCACATCGAGTTCGGTCAGCACCTTGGGCAGCGGCCGGACCAGCTTAGGACTATCGATCTGCAGGGTCGGATCTTGTTCGATCTGCTCTTCGCGGAGCTGGTAACGAAAGAATCCGCGCAGACAGGAGAGCATCCGCGCCGTCGAAGCCGGGCTGTAACGCTTGCGCAAGCGCAGGTTGAGGTAACGCTGAATATCCTGACGTGTGGTCACCAGCAGGGTCTGATCCGATTCATCCAGAAAAATCGAAAACGCTTTCAGGTCGCGGCGGTAGGAGGTCAAAGAATTATCACTGAGTCCCTTCTCGTGCCACACCGCCTCAAGATACGCTTCGATCTGGATATAGCCTGGGTAGGAATGCTTCGTTGCTGTGTTCATGCTGCTCTTTATACCACCCTCGCCCGCTTACAGGTATGGCAATCACAGATTCAGGGCACACTTAACCAGTTTAACCGTTTTAACCATTCGTTAGGAAAACGCCTCTAGGAACCTGGGCGATACCGGCCTGGAAGTCCGGGTCTGTTTCAGCCGCAGATGATAGAGCGCGGCGTTAACCCCCGCTCGGGTACCCCCTTAACAAAAAATAATTGCTGTTTTACAGCCAAACGGGTGAAATCATTTCCTCCAAAGGGCGTCTATTGATATATCGCACACTATGTCAGACTTAGCTGACCGCAACCCGAGGCCCTTTCATGCCGTCATTCCACTGGATTCACTCAATTCACATCCGCTCACTGACCGCAGGGGCAGCGCTGCTAGCGCTGAGCAGCCTCTATAGCGCTGTAGGTCAGGCCGCCGCTTTGTCAGCCACCCCGTCAGCCAATAAGACCCAGGCATCGGCCGTATTTGCCGGGGGCTGTTTCTGGTGCACCGAATCTGACTTTGAAAAGGTCGAGGGGGTCACTGATGCAGTGTCCGGCTATGCCGGCGGTTTCCGGGATAACCCGAGCTACAAGCAGGTTTCCGCAGGAACCACCGGACATATCGAAGTCGTCAGGGTGGATTATGACCCGAACCGGGTGAGCTATGAATACTTGCTGCAGGCGTTCTGGCGTCAGATCGACCCCACCGATAACCAGGGCCAGTTTGTCGATCGGGGGGACTCGTACCGTCCCGCCATCTTCTTCGATTCAGCCGAGCAAAAACAGCTCGCCGAGCAGGGTCTCAAACAGCTAGCCGCTACCGGACGTTACGATAAACCGCTGGCGGTGGAGCTGATCGAACTGAAAAAATTCTGGCCCGCCGAAGAATACCATCAGGACTACTACAGCAAGAATCCGATCCGCTATCACCTGTACCGCTATAACTCCGGTCGAGACCAGTATCTGCAAGCCATCTGGGGCAACGATCTGCAGCTGCCCTCAATCGCAACGTTCAACGCCAGTCCCTCGGGCTTGGTTAGTGACAGCACGCAAACAACTGACTGGGCCACGGGCAGTGCCAGCCAACCCAGAACCTACCGTAAACCCGAGGATGCGCTGTTAAAGCAGACCCTGACAGCACTGCAATACCGCGTTACCCAGCATGAAGACACCGAAGCGCCGTTTCAGAACGAATACTGGGATAACAAACAGGCGGGGATCTACGTCGATATCGTTAGCGGCGAGCCGCTGTTCTCTTCGACCCACAAGTACCGCTCCGGAACCGGTTGGCCGAGCTTTTATCAGCCGCTGGAAGCCGATTATATCGTCACCCAAACCGACTATAAACTGTTGTTCCCACGCAACGAGTTGCGCAGCAAACATGCCGATTCGCATCTGGGTCATCTGTTCAACGATGGTCCCAAACCGACCGGCCTGCGCTACTGTATCAACTCCGCGGCAGTGAAATTCATTGCGGCCGAGAATCTCCAGCAAGCGGGTTACGGTCAGTACGCGGGGTTGTTTCAATAGCCGCTCACGCAGAGTCCGCGCATCTACATTCAGATCCGCTCAAGCGGCTGTAATCAGGCCGCCACCCGCGTATGCTGTACAACACTGGGCTAAGGGTATAAAAACACTCTGATTGGTTTATTCACCCTCTTTCAACGAGGGACCTTAGCCGCCTGCTTCGGAGTGTTGTTATGTATCGTTTTCCCAAGCTTAACTCAACCAAAAACCTGTCCCGTATCGCTGTACTCACCAGTGGCGGAGATGCGCCCGGGATGAATGCCGCCATCCGTGCGTTGGTTAGAGCCGGGAGCGAGGAAGGGATTGAGGTTTTCGGCATCTATCACGGCTTTAGTGGCCTGGTAGAAGGGGATATTCGACCGCTCAGCTCCGCCTCGGTGGCGAACATTCTGCACCGCGGGGGCACTTGCCTCAAGAGTGATCGCTGCGCCGAGTTTCACTATCCGGCAGTACGGATGAAAGCCGCTGAACGACTGCGGGAGATGGCGATAGAGGCGCTGGTGGTGATCGGTGGCGATGGTTCACTGACTGGGGCGCATCTGTTTCAACAGGAGACCGGTTTCGCGGTGATCGGCATCCCGGGCACCATCGACAACGATATGACCGGTACCGAAGATAGCATCGGTTTCGATACGGCGGTCAATACGGCGCTGGATGCGATCGACCGTATCCGCGATACGGCAAACTCCCACGACCGCCTGTTTCTGGTCGAAGTAATGGGGCGCAACTCCGGCTTTATCGCCGCCCAGGCAGGCATCGCAGGCGGAGCCGAGTTAATCTTGATCCCCAACAGCCCGATCGCGTTCGAGACCATCTGTGACAGCCTTGATCAAAGCCGCCTTAACGGCCGTTTAAGCAGTATCATAGTGATTGCCGAAGGAGAGCCCGGGCGTACCCAGCGACTCGCCTATAAACTTGAGGAACAGGGTTACGAGCCGCGAGTCTGCATCCTGGGGCACACTCAGCGCGGCGGCGCCCCCACCGGGCACGACCGGGTACTGGCGTCCTGCCTTGGGGCGATGGCAATCAGCCACCTGCAAGCGGGCGTGTCCGACGTCATGCTGGCAGTGCAACGCAATACGTTTACGGCCGTTCCCCTGCAACAAATTCTTCAGCCACGCTCATTCGAGGACCAGGCGATGCTCCAACTGGCCCGAAAGCTACGCGGCTAAAGCCTCTTTTTTCATCCCCTGACCGTTATTCAATCCAAGACTGTTTTTCAACTTATTAAGGAATCACGCATGCCCATCACCGTTAAGTTTGAACTCGAGAAAGAGGTCAAACACAGTGTTCGTTTCAAGGAGATCGTCGAAGAGGGGCGCGCCCCTGTCATCGGTTCAATCTACGTGCAAAAGTGGTACGCCGGAGATGCCAAAACGCTCAGCATCACCCTCAACAAAACTGTAGAAGAAAATTAAGTCAAAACTAGCCGTGACTTGAACACGTAGCCTCCTAGCAGGTTGTTGAAAATCTACCTGCGTTGCTGATACGTCGTTAAAAACGACCTCAAAATGCTCATTTATACCTATAAACTGCGCTTTTTCGG
>SDWN01000731.1 GCA_004195305.1 Neptunomonas sp.
GTCGGCAGCGTCAGATGTGTATAAGAGACAGGGGTGTCCGAACCACACATGGGATCGATCAACGGCCGATGTTTGCTCGCCAGTTCCGGCCAACCGCTACGAAGCAACAGCGCGGCGGCAAGATTCTCTTTTAACGGCGCAGCGCCACCCTGCTGGCGATAGCCACGGCGATGCAAACTTTCACCCGAAAGATCCAGACTTAAATGCGCATCCCCCTGCGCCAGATGCAGGTTAATGCGCAGATCCGGCAACTCTTTGCTCACCGAAGGACGCTGCTGGGTCCGCTCACGAATCTGATCAACGATGGCATCCTTGACTTTGAGGGCCCCGAAATGGGTGTTATTAATGGCTCGATTGGTACCGGTAAAATTAACTAACAGGGTGCCTTCAGCGCGCATATGCTCGAGCCAGTCGATCTGCTGCACGCCCGTGTAAAGCTCATCAGCCGACTCAGCCGAAAAACTTGCCAGGGGTAATAAAATACGGTTTGCCAGCCGCGACCAGAGGCAAGCTTTATACGCGGTCTCCAAGCTGCCGTGGAAGTAAACCCCGGCAACGGTTGATTTGGTCTCGGTCGCGCCCAGCCCCTCTAACTCATCAACCAACAGTAGTTCCAGTCCTTTCGGGCAGGTTGCAAAAAAGCGTTCTTTTTCAGTTAGCTGAGACAATTTCTTACCCTATCAATAAATAGCTGATCACAAGCACCTTATCCTGGAGGGATGATAGCACTCTGTTTACAAAGCGTGCCATCCTGAACCAGAATTGCAGACACCATATTACCTATTAAAAATTTTCACGCTCTTTTATTCCGTCACACAGCGCTTATAGCTGATTGTTTATACAAATTTTTTTAGCCGCGCAGCAGTTAAAATGATATAAGCCACAGAGCCTTGCTGCAAATTAATGTCGACAAGTGCACGTTAATCCGATACAACTTTGAATGTTGGCGAACACGTCAACCATGCTGATGACAGCTCCTTGCTGCCTGTAGTTCTCACGCATGAATAGACCGAGTAAAAAGATCGCAACGACCCGCATGTGGTCAATACGTTCTACATACAAGAAGCAACGAGGCTATTGAATGAAGAGACAAAAACGTGATTTAACAACCAGAGCTTTTTCACGCGGCTATCAAGCCGGTGTATCAGGCAAATCCAAAGACGTCTGCCCGACCCCTGTCGGCGATAACCGCCACTTTTGGATAACCGGCTGGCGCCAAGGACGCTCTGACTTCTGGGACGGCTACCAAGGAATCTCAAATCTGCATTGTACGCCTGTCTTGACCTGATCAGGACATCAATAGTACAGCGTAACGGGGCCTGTGATATCAGGCCCCTTATCATTTCTGCACAGCAGCCATCTAACTAACTAAGCCGCTCGACTGCCGCAGCTCAAAAATCCAGTTAGCGAATACCGGCCACCGCGCTAGCCGCCTCGCCGATCAATTGTGGCCCCCGGTAGATAAAACCACTGTAGAGCTGCACCAGGGATGCGCCGGCTTCGATCTTCTCGCGCGCGCCTGCGCCATCGCAAATCCCGCCAACCCCGATAATCGGCAACCGACCCTCCAGCACCTTAGCCAGACTGGCAACCACCTCGGTTGAGCGCTGGCGTAACGGTGCACCACTGAGCCCACCCGCCTCCTCGGCCAACGCTGAACCCTTGATGCCGGTTCGCTCCAGGGTGGTATTGGTGGCGATAACCGCATCCATACCGTATTTAATCAGCGCCTGGCCAACGAGGACGATCTCTTGTTGATTCATGTCCGGAGCGATTTTGACCGCGAGCGGCACATAGCGACCGTAGTAATCAGCCAACTTGGCCTGCTCCTGTTTCAACACCGCCAGCAAACTATTCAGCGATTCGCCGAACTGCAACGAGCGCAATCCCGGGGTATTAGGCGATGAGACATTGATCGTGACGTAACTGGCACGGCTATAGACCTTACGCAAACACAGCAGGTAGTCATCGTTAGCGCGCTCAACCGGGGTATCAAAGTTCTTGCCGATATTGATTCCCAGAACACCCTGGTAACGACTGTTATCAACCTGCCTAAGCAGGTAATCAACACCCTTGTTGTTAAAACCCATCCTGTTAATGATCGCCCGATGCTCAGGAATCCGGAACATCCGCGGCTTAGGATTACCCGGTTGCGGCCTGGGGGTTACAGTACCCACTTCGATAAAGCCAAACCCCAGCGCGGCCAAAGCGTCGATATGTTCCGCGTTTTTATCCAAGCCTGCTGCCAGCCCCACCGCATTAGGAAATTCCAACCCCATCATCTGGACAGGTGCATCGACCCGCTTCAGCAGCAGCTGACTCAGGCCAGAAAGCTCGCCGAGATCCAGCCCCAACATCGATAATGAGTGGGCTGTTTCGGGCTGAAAACGAAACAACAGTGATTGCAGATAGGTATATGACATAGCGGACTCCCAGTTAAGCGAAGCATTATACGAAAAGCCGCTACAGATGCTAATCGGGTTGTGTTTATTTGATCTAAACGATCGAAGGCTAGGGGGTTAAATTCTGCTGATAGCCACGAACTTACCTTGGGCATCAAACAAAATTTCAAAGGATCCGCTAACACCCTCTCGGGTCAGGTAGGGGTTTAAAATTTTAACCGGAAACTGAATACGTCGGCCATCTCGCGCACGGCAGGTCACAACACTGGCCTGGCCACGGTAAAACTTCAGATATTCATCAGCACCGACCCGCAGATCAACGGTAATTTTTTGCATTGAAGACAACACCCAAAGCTATCTGGAATTTCAAACTATAAGCGTTATAACGCTAGATGCCTGTCTGGCTTGGCCGCTGCACGACGGCAACGGGCTGGGCTTTAGGGCGAGGCTTTAGGGCAAAAGCTTTGAACAGAGAAGGAAACCGATCTGGCCAACAACAGGCCTGAGCACCCGCCACCGCCAAGAAATATCTCGTAAAGGCCCGACATCAGCCCTCGCAGGTTGTTTTTCAACAAACCGCGAGGATGGGCGGGCCAACGGATCAATTCCAAAAAGACGACCTTGCTTAAACGTGCGCTGCGTCAACCCCGCAGGCTATTCGTCAGGCGCACTTTCATTCGGGACCGGTGTTTCGGCGTCGCCTGCATCTTTCTCCTGCTGCGCCATCACCTCAAGCGAGCGCGCCGCTACCTCCGCCGGATCTGATTTCAAGCGATTTTTGCGCTTATTCTGATCCTGCTGCTTATCCTTCTGCAAGCTGGTTAAGTAGCCGCTACGCTGCTGAGGTTTAAGCTTACTCTGACTGGTCCGATGGGGACGAGTTTCCACTTCTACCATGTCCGACAGCGGCACCCGGCCTGCTTTACTACGCGTTTTTTTCTGACGTGTCATGCTATTCACTATCCTCACTATCCGGCTCGCTACCGAGGCCTGGATCAACCTGTTTATGGGTGAAACCATATTCGCCCTTATAAGCCAATCTTGAAGCAGTGGCTTCAGCCTGCTGCTGATGTTGCTGCTGTTCAAGCTGTCGCTGCTGTTCCGCCTGCAACTCTGCCAAACGTTTTTTCTCGATCCATTCTCCGACCGTTTCGAAGCTGAGTCGACCAATCAAACCTGAACGCAGATCACCAATGACGACCTCACCTGCCTGGGTACGGTTGATAATACCGCCACTCTTTAAGCAGCCTCGACGCCGACCTATCTCCTCCAACGCCTCATGAGCAGACGCGGGCAACTGTGCCAGATTGAACCGCTGCAGCAGCAGTTCAGGGTAATCCTTAATCAAAAAGTCCAGACTGTAGAGCGCGATATCCTCATATTCCACCACGGTGTCACGAATCGCACCACTGGCGGCGAGCCGATAGGATGAATCATCATCTACAATTTTAGGCCATAAAATACCGGGGGTATCGAATACCGCCAATCCATTATTGGTCACGAAGCGCTGCTGGTTTTTAGTCACCGCGGGCTCATTACCGACCTTGGCTATTTTACGCCCCATCAATGCGTTGATCAGTGACGACTTACCCACATTGGGGATCCCCATGATCATCACCCGGACCGGTCGTTCTGCCGTGACCCGACCCGGTGCTGTGTTTTTGCACAGGGCGATCAACTGCTGCAGCTCTGACTTCTGATCCATCCTCAGCGCCATCGCGTGGGTAGTATCGGTATTCAAGAATTTAAGCCATTTACGAGTCCGCCCCGGATCGGCAAGATCACTCTTGTTAAGCACCTTGATCAGCGGCTTCTGCCCGCGCAGTTCATCCACCAGCGGGTTTTCACTGGAGTGCGGCAGACGTGCGTCGAGCACCTCGATCACCACGTCTATCTCAGAGATCACCTTGGCAATCTCTTTGCGCGCCTTGTGCATGTGGCCGGGAAACCATTGAATGGTCATTAGCAGCCAACTCCTGGTTATCATTTAGGGGGCGCGAAGTATAGCGTAGCTGGAGCCAACCTGCCTGACTTAATAGCCTTCTTTAAGAATGATCTGCTGACACCATAGGCGCACGCCGATCATTGGGCTAGAATGGCGAAAATGGATTTGAGTGACGCATAGACAGATGATCAATAACGAAGCCAATAATCAGGTATTGATGGCGCGCCAGCCCATCTTTGACCGCCAACTTAAGGTCATTGCTTACGAACTGCTGTACCGCAGTGACAATGACAGCGATGCCGATTTTCTGGATGGCGACAAAACCTCCAGCGAGATGCTGCTTAATGCCTATACCAGCATCAACGATGAGGGCTCCTCTAAACGGGTACCGGCATTTGTCAATCTGACCCGCAAGATGCTGATCAAACAGAGTGTACCCCAGCTGCTGCGCAAGCAGATTGTGATCGAAGTGCTCGAAGATAGTGCTATCGATAAGGAGCTTATCGATGCGGTCAGAAAACTTAAAGAGGACGGCTTTAAGATTGCCTTGGATGATTTTTTTTACGACGATAAATACATCCCTCTGCTGCAGCTGGTCAACATCGTCAAAATCAATGTGCAACAACTCTCCGAACAGGAACTCAAGCAGCACATTCAAAAACTAGCCCCCTACCGGGTAACACTGCTGGCCCAAAAAATTGAAACCCTGGAGCATCTGTACGAGTGTGTCGATCTGGGCTTCAAACTGTTCCAAGGCCATTTCCTGAGCAAACCTCAGATAGTCAAAGGTAAAAAAGTCACCTCGAACACCCTGGCTCTGATGCAGGTAGTGCAGGAGCGTGGTTCTGCTCGGCATGGACCAGGTTAGAAAATGGGCCACGCTTATTTCTCTGAGCAGCGACAACAACAAGCCCGCTGAGCTATCCCGCGCACTACTGGCGCGCGGACGGATGTGCGAACTGCTGGCAGAGTCGATGAACTACCCTAATACCAGCAACTTTTTCATGGTGGGGATGATGTCTAAGATCAACGCCTTGCTGGATATGGAGATGGACTCGGTGCTGGAACAGCTCCCTCTTAACGATGAGATCAAAGCGGCCATCGGCAAACGTGAAGGCACGATGGGCCGGGTCCTGGAGGCCGTACTGGCCTATGAAAATGGCGACTGGGAGCGCTTAGGTGATTTCGACATCAACGAAAACATCTACGAGAGTGCTTACCGCCACAGTCTGACCTGGGCACAGGACGCGATGCAGGCAATGGATAGCGACACCTGACCCCTGAATGAATAAATCTACCCTCACGCAGCCGTTCGAACTCGAACGACTGCGATCCGACTTCCCTCTAATCTCAGCCTCTCCTGATTGCTATCTCGATAACGCCGCAACCACCCAAAAGCCCCGCTGCGTCCTTGAGGCGATGGACAGCTTTTACCGCCATAACAATGCCAACGTCCACCGCGCCGCGCATCGTCTCAGCCGTATTGCCACCGATGCCTTTGAAGGCGCGCGGCAAAGGGTGCAACAATTCCTCAATGCCGCCCACGCCGATGAGATCATCTGGACTCGCGGCACCACCGAAGGGATCAACCTGGTCGCCTACAGTTTCGGCCAGCAGGCAATCGGTGCGGGGGACGAGATCATCACCACCACCCTGGAACACCATGCCAATATCGTTCCCTGGCAACTGCTCGCCCAGCGCAGCGGCGCAACACTCAGAGTGGTACCGCTGACAGACGAGGGCGATCTGGACCAGGCTGCGTATGCAGCACTCCTGAGTCCGCGCACCAAACTGGTTGCGCTATGCCATGTCTCCAACGCCTTGGGCACCGTTAACCCTATCGCCACGATGATCCAGCAAGCGCACGCTGTCGGCGCCAAAG
>SDWN01000006.1 GCA_004195305.1 Neptunomonas sp.
GTGTATAAGAGACAGGCTGAGGCATGCGGGTCATGGCAGGTGACGCATGCTCCCTCGGCCACCACCTGGTGAGCGCTGACCGCCCCTTCGGGTACGACGCTGTCGTGGCATTTGTAGCAGATCGAATCGGCATCGCCATCCATCAGCACGCCGTGATTCGAGGCGTGGGGGTTATGGCAGCCGGAGCATTCCCCCTCAACCAGCGGCGTATGGATATGCTTCTCCTGCATCTTGGCGCCAAACGCCGTGTGGCAGCTCAGACAGAGCTTACCCCTGGCGCCAGGTTTGAGTTTAAACTTCCCTTCCGCCTGGGCGGCAACAGAAGTAAAGCAGAGCGTTACTCCGACCAGGAGCAGCACAACGATTATCTCTCGGAGTCTCATGACGGCCATCGTTACTCCTCCTCAACTATGTGACAGGCAGCGCAGGATCTTGCCGCGAAAGGAGCATGCATTGTCGGCTTGAAATATTTCGGGTCTTTCGATGCATGAGGATCGTGACAGCCCATGCAATTCATCACCTCGGCGGCAATCGAAAGGTGCGCCTTCTGAAACGACTCGGCATCCGGCTCATGACACTCTCCGCACAGAGATTGCATAGAGAGCCTCAAGAGATTGTCATTGCCCGCCGCATGCGGTTGATGACAGCGCTGACAGTCCCTTTCTGCCGGGGAGTGGCTGTTCTCCTCGGCCATTTTCGTTTTCAGATCGGCGTGGCAGGCCAGGCAGAGGTCGGGACCCTGCGCAAGTAACAGCGAGCTGAGTTTTGACTGGTGCGGATTGTGACAGGCAACGCACTGGCCGTCCGTGACCGGCAGATGCCGGCTTGATGCGGCAAACATCTGTTCCTCAAGATCGCTGTGACAACCCAGACAGAGCAGTTTCTGCGCCTCCGAGGTCATCCCCCGGTTATCGCTGGCATGAGGATTGTGGCAGGTCATGCACTCCCCCTCTTCGTACGGCACGTGAACGGTTGCCGATTCCTCCCTAAACAGGTTTTTTTCATGACAGCTCGCACAGAGTTCTTCACCTTCAGCCTTGAGGAACATGAGATTGTCGGCCCCGTGGCCCAGGTGGCAGGAGATACACTGGCCGTTCTGGAGCGGCTTATGGATATTCGTGCGCCGAAACTCTGCTTCCAGGCCGGAATGACAGGCATAGCAGACGTCGTCCGGCCGGCCGAGCAGGATCTTCTCCGCACTGGAGCCATGGGGGTTATGACAGCTGCTGCACATATTCTCCTCGAAGGGGCTGTGCTGATTTTTGTTTTTCGCCCCGGCCGTACGGGTCTCGGCATGGCAGGCGTAACACAGCTGCTCTTCGGGTTCATTCACCAGCCCGGCATAGGCCGCCGAGTGGGGCGCGTGGCAGGAGAGACAGCCCGCTTCAGATTCCAGCGGCGCGTGCGGAAAACGGCTCATCTTGCTGGTATCTTCGTGACAATTGAAACAGAGGCTATTCCCCGCACTGATCAGTAAGGTTTTCTGTTCCGAGGCATGGGGGTCGTGACAGGAAAGACAGTCTCCCGAGCGGAAAGGTTCGTGCTGTATTGCAGCCCCACCCTGCATGGAATCGTTATCATGACATGTCAGACAAAGTTCCTCTGCCGCGGCATTCAAACCGAAGGGATCTTGGGCGGATGCGGCATCATGGCAGGAATCGCACTCGCCCTCAGCCACCGGACTGTGCAGGCTCCCCTTCAACAGCTTGGCGTTTTCAGAACTGTGGGGATTATGGCAGCTGGTGCAGGGTGCGGTATCTACGGGGTAGCCACCATGCGACTTTTTGAAATTTGCGTCCTTACTCTCATGACAGGAGAGGCACAATTTCGCCGGTTGCATAATGAGCAGCTCTGCCTGCTCGGAGTAATGCGGCTCGTGGCAGGCCCGACAGCCATCATCTTCGATAATGCCGTGCACAACCTTTTTCGTGAACTCATCCTGCTGGTGACAAGTGAAACAGAGCTCATTCCCCTTCGCCGCCAGCAGCTTCGCTGAATCAGAGGCATGGGGGTTGTGGCAGGAGGAACATTTCCCGCGCCGCAACGCGGAATGGACGCCGCTCTTCTCATCCAGCTTGAATTTTTCCGGTTCATGGCAGCGGAAACAGAGCTTGTTCCCCTCCTCGACCAGCAACAGCTTGCCGACAATGCCGTGCGACAGGTGACAATCCTGGCATTTACCGTCATCCATTCCAGGGTGCTGATTTTTCATCCCGCCATATTTTTTGGAAAATTCGCTATGGCAATCGGTACATTCCTTCTTCTTGAACTTTCGTGCGGCCTGGCACTCAGCGGGAAGGATCAATTGCAGCGCAAGAACGCCGCAAAAGAACAGCATGAATCCCATTGTCAACTTCAGTGTTCCAGATCCTCTTGACATCATGGCAACTCCGTTATGGATACATACTTAAATAAAGTGAAACAAACATGACCAACGCCTGCGAAGGAAGATCAAGGGTCGTTCTGTACAATAAACACTTCCGTTTCGTAGGCTTGTTTCAGTTTTCCCACCCAGTCTTCGAGGGCTTTATTGACCATCTGGCCATAGATGATCTTGCCGACCTCCTGCCTGACCTCCTCATAGGTCTTCGCCTTGGGCGGAAAAGCGGATTCCACGACCAGGGTGTAATAAAGGTTGTCCAGGCCGGCGTAGAGAAAAATGTCCCCCTGTTGGGCGCCAGCGACTTGATGCGCTAGATCATGCGGCAGGGCGGTTTCAGAGAGCAGGCTGCCACCGAGGCCGAGAATATCTTTATTCTCCGGGTCGGCCAGTCCGGTGGCGTTGGCCGAGACCCACTTGAAATCACTGCCGTCCCTTAGCTTCTGCGTTGCATCTTCGGCGTTCTGTGGATCGGTAAAGACAAGGCTTTTCATCTTGAGCATCAACGGTGATGAATACTCCTCAAGGTTATTATAGTAGTACGTGCGAACATCCTTTTCCGGAACAACCAGCCCCGGCAGGACCGCCTTGGCCATAAAGGTATCGAAAAGCACCTGCTCGGTAAATTTCGCCACCGTCTCCAGGTAGGCCGCAGTGAGATGAATCTTCTGCTGTTCTGCTTCCATTTTTCCGGTAATCGCAGTCAATTTGTCCTTAATGAAGCTGACCTTCTGGCTGTTCATCTTATTGGCATTAATTGTACTGTCGACACCGTGGTACATGGCCGACTTTAGCGCTCCGGCGACCTCCGCCACCGTAATCGTTGCAGTCGCGTTGCCATTGCTGATGGTCACCACCGGCCGCTGATCATTTTGGAGCCGGACGAGGACCGCCGTTCTGCTCGCATCAGGTTCTTTGGCAAGGATTTGTTCAAAATCGACAGTTGCCATGACCTCATCATCAAAGCTGGCGTATCTGTCGCTAAGCTCACGCAGATAATCCATCTGTATTGTCTGGGATTTCTGTTGCAGCGCCATGTTCTGGGCTGCAAGGCGCGTCGGTTGATCTTCGTAGATGCGCCGGTCTTCGAGCCTGAAAACCAGGAAGCCCTTCTCCGCCTGAAAAATCTCACTGACCGTTCCGATTTCCATATCAAAGACAGCCTTGGCCACACTGGGGAACAGCTCGTTGAGCCTGAGATATTCGCCATCCTCCCCACCTTCGGCCTTGCCGTCAGCCAGCATCTTAGCCGCCAGTGTTTTAAAATCTTCACCGGACTGAAGCCCTTCAAGAAGAAGTTCGGCGTCCACTTTTTCTTGAAACCGGTATGTCAGCGTCTTAACTTCGAGTGCCATCTGCCGGTACAGCTCATCGACAAGCTCTGCATCCGGCTGGAGATTCTCTATCTGCCTGGCGAGTAATTGCTGGATCAGGGTCTTCAAGGCAAAATTCTCAATCTGCTTTTGAATAGCAGGCATCCTTTCGAAGCCGATGCTTAGTGCTTCCAGCTTGACCAGTTTTATCGCAATCAACCGGTCAAGCATCCTGGTTAAACTTTGACTTTGCGGCACCTCGGAATCGGTCATGTCGCTGTGCATGGTCGCAAGTTCGAGCGCAAATTCCCTTAGGGTGATCGGTTCGCCGTCGACTGTTGCCACCGGCAGTTGAGCATTACTTTCGGAAAAGAGCGGCACCTGCAAGACCTCTTCTGTCCCCTTCTTCCGAACCGGAATTGTCAAAGCTTTCATTTTTTCAGCAACAAGCGTCTCTGCGGTTTCGGCCGTGGCGGTGATGCTGCCGCCCCCAAAGCCAAAAGTTGGAGAGATTGAGGCCATCAAAAACAGAACGACAGGAACCAGACAGATAAATACCTTTTGCATGACAATCCCCTTTCCTGCTCTAACGCCCAGAGGGGCGCCGGCGGATGTTAATTGTTCCCTTTATTCCTTCAGTAACCTGATCGCGGCCTGAGTCATCCTGCTGGTCAAGCCGTGAGCTGAGCGGACCCTTCCCCAGTCAAAAAAATACAGCCCCTGATTGCCGCTGGCGTAGCTGCGAGAAGCCCAGATCACTTCCCGCTTGACACCATCGAAGGCCTGCATGGAGAAATCGACCTTGGCTTCACCGATATCCCCCTGATAATCGAAAACCCGACCTGAGACGATAAGATCCGCACCGAGAATACTCTCACTGGCGAGGACATCTGAGGCCGCAAGCGACGGCCCGGCCTGCATGATCATGCGGTAGCGCAGCAGGGCCTGCCGCACGACCCCCGGCTCAAACACCCGAATATTCGCATAGCGACTCAATTGCTTGACGATGTGCAGCGCCAGGATCTCCCCGGCATGTTTTCTGGCATTGATATTCAGAAAAGGGATCACCGCGATCCGGTACTCCCTGCCAGGATCAAAGGTTGATGCGCGATAGAAAAACTGCGGTTGCTGTTGATCCTTGATCGCGCTGAACGAACCGTCAGCGACATTCGTGCTGGGGTTAATCAGATGCACCCCTTGGCGCTCGCTCGCATGGCGGTAGTAAGGGTCATTCCCTGCCAAATAGGCATGAAAGGAGGCCACCAGGCGTTCCAGGGCTTTTTCCAATAGCTTCTGCGCGCTGTTGATCTGTCCCAGTCCGAGCAGACCCGGCGCGTCATCCCCGCTGAGGCCAACACTGTCTATCCAGACTATTTCCGGGTTGCGGCCGGTGGTGACGACACGTGAAATCAGGGCAACCCGTGGAGGCTGAGCCTCGCTCCAGGTTTCAAGGCTGGTCATAAATACC
>SDWN01000009.1 GCA_004195305.1 Neptunomonas sp.
TAAGGCGCTAAAGACGGTGAAATATCGTAGTGCTTCAGCCAGTCAAAGGTTGCCGAGTCCGCAGTCGCTGTCGCAAATGCGATAAACAGATGTTGCGGATAGTCCTGTAATGGTAAGAAGCGGACTGACCAAAGCGTGCCTAAAACGGCTCCGCATAGAAGCAATGCACATAGTGCAAAAGCCCTGTTAGGCAACCTTGTTTTATGCATCTTTATAGCTCAGTCGTGAGAGTTTTACGGATGATATCAATCGCTTGTCTTCAGGTGTAGTTATGTAGTGAACATTTATCCTTAGTCCCCCCTATAAATAGACTACACGGAGGCCGCTTGAATCTTGGCTAAACAACCGCCGCAGTGCCAAGATGACTGAGAGTCATCTACCTTTTCCTGCGGGGCATCGCATGGTCACTCCAGAAGCTTTTTCTTACCTGACTGGGCAGCGTTTGCAGGCCTTGCACCAAGACGGCTTTGTGCTGCTGCCCAGGGTCTTGGATAATGCTCAAATCGGTGCCGTGCGTACGGCGATCGATGCTCTTGAACCGGTGCACTGGGACTATAGCGGCCTGCTCGATCATTACAAATGCGTATTCAACCGTGATCCGGCCTGGTTACCGTTTATCGACCTACGCGGGGTGATTGAGCTGGCAGAGGCGGCCCTAGGCGCGGATTGCCACGTTATTGGTCAAACCGCCTGGCGCTGTCATCCAGGCTTTGTTGGCGCCGAACTGCATCTGGATTATCTGGTGATGCCACTGCCGGAAAGGCTGCTGGCCGACGCGAGCTTCGAATTCCCCATGCAGATCTGTACAGCACAGCTGTATCTGGATGATATCGATCTCGATCTGTGCCCGACTCGGGTGATTCCGGGCAGCCACCGCGCCGGGCGGCCACCTGCCGCCAGCGAAACCCAATGGCAAGGCCGCCCGACTCAGGCCGTGCTGTGCCGGGCAGGAGACGTACTGATGTTCCGCAGCGAACTCTGGCACGCTGGCAGTTGCAACCGCACACGCGACCGCACACGTTATCTATTACAGGTGCACTACGGTCGGCGCATGGTGGCGCAGAAATTCTCGCCCTATCTGCATTGGCAGTTTAACCCCGCCGTGCTGGCCGCGGCCACAACACGACAACGGCGCCTACTTGGTGATCATAAAGAAGCGGAATACGACTAACCCGTGGGGCGATGATCTGTCATGCAGTTGCTGGGCTGAACCAAGGCCGTCGATACAGAGGACGATGTTATGGATCACCCCGCACCCCGTGAGCAGGCCGAGCCCTGCAAACGGCTGTTTTTCGCTCTGTCCTGCAGTGAGGCGCAGCGCACTGCCATTGCGCAATGGCGGCGTGAGCTTGGGCTGCGTTATGGCCGCCCAGTGGCCTCAGAAAACTTCCACCTGACCCTGATGTTTCTGGGCGCTGTGCCCTTGTCGCAGATTGCGACCGTCTGCACCGCCGCTGCCAGTGTTCGAGCTTCCGGTGAGCTGTTGACAGTGGCGCTGGACCGTCTGGACCGCTGGCGCCGCGCCAACATCCTGCTGTTGGCGCCAAAGCAAGAGCCGCTGGCGTTACAGCAATTGGTTTCCAATCTGCAGCAGGCGCTGCTACCACTAGCGCTGGTAAGCGCTCCCAAGGCGTTTCGGCCGCACCTGACCTTGGCGCGGGGCTACCGGGTCGAGGTGCCGGAATCGAAAACCCCACCAGATTTTCAGCTAAGCTGCAGGCACTTCACCCTGTTTGAATCGCACCAAGGCCGGTATCGGCCGGTGGCAGAATGGCCGCTGACGCCATAAGTGCAGCGGCCTGCTATCCGCGCGTAGCGCTAACCAGAATATCCTCAAGCCTATTCATCGATTGCTATTGCATCAGCGTCCAACCTGAATTGGACGAAAATAAAGATCATATTTTACCGCTTGTTTTAGCGGCGTTTAGTTTGGCAAATTGGATTTAGTTCAATAAATAGCCACGAGCTATAAACGCCATTCCAATCCTAGCATCAAGCTCTGGCTGTCCCATTTGGCTTGATTGAGTCGGGTATCGGTAATCGATCCATCACTGAGGAAGGTGCGGTCGAACCCTGGATCGGTTTCAAACTCACGCCACTCATATTCCAGTCTCCAGCCGAAGGCTCCAGCGTTGGCTGAGCGATAACCAAGGCGCACCGCATCGCCACGACTATCAGCCTGGTGGATAAAGCTGACCGGGTGCTGGAAATCCGTGCGTAAGTTCCAGTTCGCTTGGGCATCATAGATGCCTTGATGGTATGAATAGCCAAAGAACAACTCACCGAATGACAGCTGTTTGTAGCGGTACTCGAAACCTACCGAAGCACTCTCCCAAGCGCTGTCATAACGTGAGTTTAGCCCCGCAAGTCTAGCCGTTAAAGTGGCTAGTGGTTCGCCGCTGTCGCTGAAGGTTTGAGTGCCGTTAGTCATCACCGTGTCGAGTTCACTGCGTTCGAGCCCCAGCACGACGCCTAATCGGTGTTTTCCAGCGTCGAAATCACGGTGCAGGCCTAGCTGGCCTGAATACTGGCGATAGCCTTCATCGGAAACCTGGCCATCAGAGCGGGAGAATAGACCGGTACGGTTGTCACTGTTGTAATCAGAATCGATATAGCTACCATCACTCAGATCAGAGTTTTGGTAGTTTGCGGTGGCGCTCATGAGCCAAGGGGAGCTCTCTCTCAGACGGTAAGCCAGCTCCAATCCTATACCCGCACCTATGGATTGCATGTTTCGGTATTCAAGTTCAGACAGTACATTGGGAACCATCTGTCCGCTAAGGTCGCTGGCTATATTCCACGACAGAGCATGGTTGGCAATCGTTGGTTGTATCAGAAATACACAGCTCAATAATGTGGTGCTGCATATACTCACTAGAGACCTCTACGGATTAAACGAACAGACTGCATATTGGAACCGCCTGACTCTTCACCAGCCGCGAAGTTAATGATCTAGACATTAGAGCTACGGGCTTGTGGAGAGGTAGTCCAATTTTCATCAATTCGAGTATTTGGGAGTACATGGCTGTTTATTACAGGGAAGAAGTCGGTAGTCTCTACGATCGTAATTAGCTCTTTGATAGACGCCAATCGCGATAGCCAGAAAAGCCGCTCTCATGAGCTAAGCTAAGCGTTTCAGCGAGAGTATACCAATTCTTTATTTTAAAAATTATGGGGAGTTTCGTACTAGCCGCAAGGCGGAATTAAAGTCGTTATCACGTTGTGTTAACTTAATGTTACTGTCATAGAAACTCACCGCCCATGCGGACATTTGGCCGTAGGTGACGTCAATCGAAGATGACCAATAATTCACTCCTGATGTGTTAGGGAAGCGAATGCTATTGATAGCAGGACCATAACAGCTTTCTTCTACTAAAGAACGTAGCTCTTTAATATTGGGTAGACGCCAGTCGGAGTATCCTCCCCACTGGTTGATGTTCACTGTTTCTGCATGTTGCAAGGCCTGACCCCAAGTATAGCGAGCTGCCTCACCGCTGCAGTTACTGTCATCAGCCTGGCCTTCGCTACACTGTTTCCACATCAATCCCGTTTCTGTATCAGTGATAGTACCCTTACCATTATCCTGCAGCTGACTATTCGGAGTCGAAGGCGGAATTCCTATGACGCATGCAGAATAGGCCAGTTTTGGAACAAGTGTTGATAATAAAAGCATTAATTTAAATAAATTGTTCACATTATACAATTTTCTTTCCGGATTTTTTTTTGCATGATTGTAGATTGCTTTATTGAGTCCATCAATCGCCATATGACGTCGCTTGAAAAAGTGCATTTTTCTACCCCGTAGTAAAAATATTATTCCCATAGTCACTATTCCAAAGCGTATTTATAGCAGTAATAAAACTCATGCAGTAGTTTTTTTATTGCTTAAACATGACTAGTTTGGGCCTCTCACTAATCTCACCGAATAACGGGAGTTGCGACGACCATGAGGGTCTGTTTGGCCATCTGAAAAAATGACTCTTTGGATGTTTTCTGGTTGCCTAGCATAGCCAGTGGATGACCAGTATATATATGGATCCGATGAATTGGGGAAATAGGCAGTGTCAATGGCAGGGTTCGATCTACCATAATTGATAATGCTTTGTAGTTCCTTTAATTTGGGTACCCTCCAGTCGTTAAAACCGCATAAGTTTTCATTATTACTGCTGTTAACCAGCAGGTCCCAATCTTTATAAAAATCAGTTCCGTAAGGGTCAGCGCCAACCCCTCCCCAACGGTAACTATTGTCCTTATCATGGATGCCGCCATCGTCGGTTTTAACCTCCCAGACACGGCCTGTGACATTATCTCGTACGCAGCTCCAACTTAAAGCATCAGCTGGAAGGCTACTGCCACCTATATCAAGCTTAGTAAAGTTGAAACCTGCATCCCCATCGCTGTGGTCTAGATGGGTAGCATCACGGCCGTGGGAGCAGTCTTGCTGAGCAATGGTTTCACCGCTGCAATTTAGATTGTTTCCATTAGGGTAGTCGCCGCCTGGGGTGATTCCTGTATCGTTGAGTCTTCCAATGGATACGATGACCGGCAAAGGAAGAGCAGGTGTAGCCTTGACTTCGATACTGGGAATGCTTTCAAGTGAATCCAATTCGCTACGAATTGGATCATTAATGCTGCTAACTACAAAATAGTAGCTGGTATCGATATCAAGGTTGGATACAGAATGGTTGGTGCCGGCAATTCCTTGCAGCAGTGTTCCGCCTGAATAGATGGCGTAACTCTCTAAATTTATGGGATCACCGAAGCTTTGCTCTGCGTAATAGATGTTGTAACTGGTGGCGCCTTGAACTCGATCCCAAGACAGATCCACCCACGCAGTTCCTGCTTGCGCCCTTACATTACCAGGTGGTAGTAAACCGCCTGGAGGGATAAATGATTGTATCATTTCGGCATCTAGGATCGGGTTGAACACATCTTCGGTAGGAATCATCGTGATGAACTCATCCCGTGCCCATTTAGAGGCCATTTCTTGCGGCGTGTAACTCTCGTCCAAAACGATTAGCTCGAACTGATCGTAAAAATTTTGTTGGTTCGTCCAAGCAGAGTAATCAGAGATGTTACTGAAGTAATAAGAATCTAGAGTAAAGCCGCCGTCGCTATTTAGAGGGGTGCTCTCCATCACGCTACTTGAATAATGGGT
>SDWN01000013.1 GCA_004195305.1 Neptunomonas sp.
CTGAGTCACTATCAGTACCAGATTATGTTGTTTCTGACCTACAACAGCGACATGCAGCCGTTTCCGGTGGGGGACTGGCCTTCAGTCCCTGGATGATGGACTTAATGCAACCTTTGCTCCAGGGTGTTTTAATTTTTTAAGTATCAAATCATCCTCGCTCAGAGTCTCTGCCATGGCCTCTCCTTTTTTTGAAAAAAAGGTCAATTTTTTTCGGTTTTGAATCGGGCCGTTGCTCCCCGTACTCCAGTCATCTATCCCTGGAACTGATTTATTTAATTAGTAATATTCAGATTAAAGATATTTAATGGTTACTCGTTTGAACTTCATCATTCACTGCAGGAGTCTCCATGAATAGCTCTGTCGTTACCGCGGAGAGGACCACGAAATCGAGCCGGTCGATGCCCGCCCGGCTGGATCTGATTCAAAGCTTGTCGGGGCTGGCGTTGGGGTTGTTTATGTGGACCCATCTGCTGCTAGTGGCCAGCATCCTGATCAGCAAGGATGCGATGCTTTTTGTGGTCAATACCATGGAGGCCAGTTTCCTCAGTGCAGACGGTCATGGTTACCCGATGATTGTCAGCGGCTTTGCGGTGCTGGTGTTGCTGCTGTTTATGCTCCATGGACTGCTGGCGATGCGTAAGTTTCCGGCTAACTGGCGTCAGTATCGCATTTTGCGTCAGCATATGGGACGGATGCACCATGCCGATACCACGCAATGGTTCTGGCAGGCAGCGACCGGTTTTGTGATGTTTTTTCTCGGTTCGGCCCATATCGTGATTATGGCGATGGATGCCGATAAAATTGGCCCCCACTTGTCAGCTGACCGATTTGTGACCGAAGGGTTGTGGCCACTGTATCTGATTCTGCTGTTTTGCGCCGAACTGCACGGTGCGATCGGGATGTACCGGCTGGCGATCAAATGGGGTGTATTCGACGGTGAATTTTTCAGGCGTCGCAGCTCTGGCGAGGCAGCGGTTGATATCAATGGCCTGGATCAGGTTTATGTTGATCCAGCGCGTGCTAAACGTACCCGAAAGCGCCTCAAGCAAGCCAAAATGGTGCTGACACTGTTCTTCCTGACCCTGGGGCTGCTGACCTTTGCCGCCTACATCAAGGTCGGTCTTGAACACCGCGACCAGGCCGGGCAACGCTATGACCCTATGTGATGAGACCAGCGGGCTTGCCGACGCCGTATCAATAGAGGCGCTTGTCGTTACCACTAACCGGCCCGGGCAACGCTATGACCCTATGTGATGAGACCAGCGGGCTTGCCGACGCTGCGTCAATCGAGGTGCTTGTCGTTACCACTAACCGCCCCGTACAGGATGCCCCCTTATGAACATCATCTATACCGATGCATTGGTGATCGGCGGCGGATTAGCCGGTCTGCGGGTGGCGATCGCAGCTAACCAACGCGGCCTGGATAGTATTGTACTGTCGTTGATTCCGACCAAACGATCACACTCGGCTGCCGCTCAAGGCGGGATGCAGGCCAGCTTGGGCAGCGCCAGCAAGGGCGAGGGCGATAATGAAGATATTCATTTTGGCGACACCGTACGTGGCTCCGACTGGGGGGCCGATCAGCAGGTGGTACGGATGTTCACTCACGTGGCGCCTAAGGCGATTCGCGAGCTGGCTAACTGGGGGGTGCCCTGGAATCGGGTGCATAAGGGTGATCGAGAGGCGGTGATCAATGCTAAAAAAGTCACCATCAGCGAAAGTGAAGAGGCTCACGGGCTGATCACCTCGCGCGCCTTTGGTGGCACCAACAAGTGGCGCTGCTGCTATACCTCTGACGGCACCGGCCACGCGATGCTCTATGCCATGGATAACAAGGCGATCGAGTTGGGCATCAGGGTCCATGATCGCAAAGAGGCGATCGCACTGATCCATCAGGGTGATCGCTGCTACGGTGCAGTGGTACGTGATCTGATCACCGGCGAATTGAGTGCCTATGTGGCTAAAGCCACCACCATCGCCACCGGCGGTTATGGCCGGCTTTATGCCGCCTCGACCAATGCGGTGATCAGCGAGGGGATAGGTACGGCTATTGCGCTGGCCACCGGCAAGGCGCCGTTGGGCAATATGGAAGCGGTGCAGTTTCATCCGACCGCGATTGTGCCCTCAGGCATTCTGACCACCGAGGGCTGTCGGGGCGATGGCGGACTGTTGCGCGATGTCGATGGTTACCGCTTTATGCCCGACTACGAGCCCGACAAGGCCGAGTTGGCCAGCCGCGATGTGGTCTCCCGGCGGATGACCGAGCACATGCGCAAAGGTAAAGGGGTGCCGTCGCGTTATGGCGATCACCTATGGCTGGACATTACCCTGCTGGGTAAGGCGCATATCGATAAGAATCTGCGAGAGGTAAAGGATATCTGTCAGTACTTCCTGGGCATCGACCCGGTCACCGAGTGGATACCGGTGCGGCCCACCCAGCACTATTCGATGGGTGGGGTGCGGACCCGGGCCAACGGCGAGAGTCCGGGTCTTAAGGGTTTGTTCGCGGTGGGTGAAGCCTCCTGCTGGGATATGCACGGTTTCAATCGGCTTGGCGGCAACTCGGTGGCCGAAACCGTGGTGTCGGGGATGATAGTCGGCGAATACGTGGCCGATCATTGCCGCGATAATGAGATCAGCATCGATACCGCCATCGTCAGTCAATTTGTCGAGCGTGAGCAGCAAAAGATCGAACAGCTGATGACGCGGTCGCAGGGTGAAAGCGTCTTTGCGCTGAAGCGTGAGATGCAGCAGATCATGATGGACAGGGTCGGTATCTTCCGTAACGGCCCCGAGCTGGAACAGGCGGTCGAGCAGCTTAAAGCGTTGTTGCTGCGCAGTCGCGAACTGGCGCTGAGTAACCCTATCCGCACCGCCAACCCCGAGCTGGAGCAGGCACTGCGGCTGCCGCTGATGTTGAAAATGGCGCTGGCCGCCGCCTGTGGCGCGCTGGCCAGAACCGAAAGCCGTGGTGCCCATGCACGCGAAGATTACCCACACCGCGACGACGCCAATTGGCTCAACCGGACCCTGAGCTACTGGCGGGATGAGCGGGATCTATTGCCCACGCTGGAGTACGAGGCGATTGATATCGCCGCGATGGAGTTGCCTCCGGGCTACCGGGGCTACGGCGAAGACAGCGCGATCCAGCACCCTGACACGGCTCTGCGGTTACAACAAATCGAAGCGATCAAGAAGCAACTGTCAGACCAGGATCGTTTTTCTCTGCAGCAGGCGTTGATGCCGTTCGAGCTGCCCGCTAAGTATCAAGCTAAGAACCAGCGTTTGGGAGTCGACGTTCAATGAGTATCTCCAGCCCGGTAAGCCCTGTTGATGCTGCAGGCCAGCACGAACGCCGTCTGACGTTCGAGTTGCCCGCTAAGTACCATGCTAAGTACCACGCTAAGAATCAGCGTCTGGGAGTCGACGTTCAATGAGTATCTCCAGCCTGGTAAGCCAGCAGATCCCGGTCAGTAACGTTGACGATGCAGATCAGCACGGGCGCTGTCTGACTATCAACGTTCTGCGTTTTAATCCGCAACTTAGCGGCGACCAGCCGCGTATGCACAGTTATCAATTGCGCGAAACCCAGGGGATGACTCTGTTTATCGCCCTCAATGAGATCCGCGAAACTCAGGAGCCCTCGCTGCTGTTCGATTTTGTCTGTCGCGCGGGCATCTGCGGTTCCTGCGCCATGGTGATTAACGGGCGTCCGGGGTTGGCTTGCCGTACCCTGACCGCCAGTTTCGATCACCCGGTGATCACACTGTTACCGCTGCCCGGGTTTGAGTTGATCGGTGACCTGTCGGTTAATACCGGCAAGTTTATGCGTGCCCTGAGCGCACAGGTTGAAAGCTGGATCCATGCGGAACCCGCCAGTCAACCGGGTATTGATCAGATTGAAGCGAAGATGGAACCCGAACTGGCTGAGCAGATTTACGAACTTGATCGCTGCATCGAATGCGGCTGTTGTGTCTCTGCCTGTGGTACCAAGCTGATGCGGGAGGACTTTATCGGGGCGGTCGGGTTGATCAAGGTAGCCCGGTTCAGGCTCGATAGCCGGGATCAGCGTCGCGATGCCGATTGGTACGACATTATCGGTGATGACCAGGGCATTTTTGGTTGCATGAGCCTGCTTGGGTGTGAGGATGTCTGCCCCAAAGAGCTACCCCACCAGACCCAGATCGCCTTTATGCGCCGGAAGATGATCGCGGCCAGTTGAGTAAACTATCGGCGCGTCTGTGATCGACGCGGCGGTGCCATGTTGTCGATTCTCTTCAGGCTGAAGGTCAGAGTGCGCTTAACTCAGTAGTGTTTGCAGCAACAGGACGGCGGCGCTACCCGAACAGAGTATCAGGATGGCGGGACGCATCAGCGCAGGTTTAAGTAAGTGTTTGACTTTCATGCCCAGCCATACGCCGATCAGGGTGGCGGGTAAAAAGTACAGAAAATAGATCCAGCTTTGGCTGGTGACAAAGCCGCCCATTGCCATGCCCGCGAGTGATATCAGGCTACCGATGGCAAAAAAAGAGGAAAGATTGGCGCGTACAAAATCGCCTTGCTGATGTTGATACAGCAGCGCCATCGGCGGTCCGCCGATAGCGGTGGCGGTGCCGCCTAACCCCGAAAAGAACCCCGCGATAATATGATTTTTGGTATTGGGCTCGGCCTGAATGTTGAGTAGGCTGATGGCGACTGCAGCAAACACCGAGCAGGCAATTAAAATTTTAATGCCTTCGATGTCGGTTACCGACATAAGCCAAACGGCCAGCGCTGTGCCGGGTATTCTGGCAAGTGTCGCAATCGCTATCGGGCGCCATTGAATGTCGGCTCTATGTACCCAGGCAGAGAGGAGTAACTGAACAAAGGCGATCATCACGATCGGGGCTGGCACCATCTGCGGATCGATAAGGATCAAAAAGGGGACGGCAACCAGCGCCAGTCCAAACCCGATCGCGGTTTGGACCATGGAGGAGATCATGATGATAAAACAGGCCAGGGCTAACAGCATGGTTTTTTTAAGCCATCGTATAGGGGCGGGTCTCTTATTAACCCGCCAGGTTAATATCAGCAGTCTGTCGGACTTGACCGGTCGTAGCGAGGGGAAGTCCGATTTGAGACAGTTTTTAAACTATTTCGAGGCGAATAGTGGT
>SDWN01000253.1 GCA_004195305.1 Neptunomonas sp.
GCACGCTGGGCTGCTACCCGCTGACCGGCGCGGTCGAATCGGATGCCGCGACCCTGCCCGAAATCATTCAGGAGATGTTGCTGACCACCACCTCCGAACGTCAGGGCCGGGCGATCGACCACGATGGTGCGGGATCGATGGAGCAGAAGAAGAAAGAAGGATACTTCTAAAAAAATGTTTCAGGCCAGCAACAGCACGCCCGGCCGTCGTTGAAGGCGTTTTCAAAATGCTCATTTGCACTAGCAAACTGCGCGTTTTCAAACACCTTCGCCTAAGCCGGACGCACTGATTCCAGCCCTTAATTCATTTTTTGGTTACGGTTAAAAATTGACACAGAATTCGAGACGAGTGACACCATGAGCCACCATGACGAACTGATCAGCAGCGACATCCACGCCTATCTGGCGCAACACGAGAACAAAGAACTGCTGCGGTTACTGACCTGCGGCAACGTTGATGACGGTAAGAGCACCCTGATCGGGCGCCTGCTGCACGACTCCAAGATGATCTATGAAGATCAACTGGAGGCGATCAAATCGGACAGCGTTAAGTCCGGCACCACCGGTGACGAGATCGATCTGGCGCTACTGGTCGATGGCCTGCAGGCCGAACGTGAGCAGGGGATCACCATCGATGTGGCCTACCGCTACTTCTCCACTGCGCGACGCAAGTTCATCATCGCCGACACCCCCGGCCACGAGCAGTACACCCGTAACATGGCCACCGGGGCCTCGACCTGTGATCTGGCGATCATCCTGATCGACGCCCGCCACGGGGTGCAGACCCAGACCCGGCGCCACAGCTTTATCACCTCCTTGCTGGGGATCAAGCACACCATCATCGCCATCAACAAGATGGATCTGGTGGATTACTCCGAGCAGGTCTACAACGACATCAAAGCCGACTTCCTGGACTTCGCCGAGGGCCTGAACATGCCCGACGTGCAGTTCGTGCCGCTGTCGGCACTCAAGGGCGATAACGTCGTCAACCCCTCAGAATTTATGCCTTGGTATTCGGGTCTGCCTCTGATGGAGACCCTGGAGACGGTACAGATCGGCTCAGACCGTAATTTCGACGACCTACGCTTTCCGGTCCAGTACGTTAACCGCCCTAACCTGAACTTCCGCGGTTACTGCGGCACCCTGGCCTCTGGCGTGGTCAAGCCGGGTGATGAGATTGCGGTACTGCCCTCGGGCAAGCGCTCGAAGGTCAAGTCGATCGTCACCTTCGATGGCGACCTGCCTCAGGCCTTCGCTCCGATGTCGGTCACCCTGACCCTGGAGGATGAGATCGATATCAGCCGTGGCGATATGATCGTCCATGCGGGTCAAGAACCCGTCGCCACCGACCGCTTTAACGCCCATCTGGTATGGATGCACGAAACCGCGCTGCTGCCGGGCAAGGAGTACCTGATCAAGATCGGCACGACCTCGGTCACCGGCCATGTTTCCAGCCTACGCCACAAGATCGATGTCAATACGTTGCAGCACCAGCCCGGCAGCGAGCTGGCACTGAACGAGATTGGACTGTGCGAATTCAGCCTGGACCGACCCGTAATCGGTGACGATTATGCCACCCACGCAGACACCGGTTGTTTTATCATCGTCGACCGGCTCAGCAACCTGACCCTGGGTGCGGGCATGATCACCCAGACCCTCGGTCATGACGCGGTCCAGCACAGTGACGACGTTACCCTGAGCGACAAAGCGCTGGTCTCACCCCTGGACCGTGCCCGCCGTTTTGGCCAACAACCCGCCAAACTTTACATCTGCGGCGCCAATCACGACCAACGCACCGCAGTGGCTCACGCCGTAGAGAAACAGCTGTTCGATCTGGGCCGGGCCGTCACCGTCATTAGCGATGCGCAGTTGCAACTGACGATCAACCAGGACCTGGGTGATGACGACTGCGGTGAACAGGCGCTACTGAGCCTCGATGCGGTGGCCGAACTGATGCTTAACGCCGGTTTGATCTGCTTATGCGTGGTGTCTGACACCCCCAGCACTGCCCAGCACTGCCTGCACGTTGATAGCGAGAACCCGGAGGATGCCATCGCGGCGGCGCTCAGTCAGCTGAAACAAACCGGTTCGATCTGACCTGGCCTTATACATAAACAGGGCCCCGAAACCGGTTTTAATCGGCTTCGGGGTATGACGGGGCTATCAATTAAGGCTAAAATGGCCGACTTTTTGCCGCCGCCCAATAACCGGGATTTTTTAGCCGCGAGCGGGTGTTCGTTAATTATTGCCATAGCCAAGCGAGAGTGTCCGGTCGATGACCGATTACCTGCTAATTCTGATCAGCACGGTGCTGGTAAACAACTTTGTGCTGGTCCAGTTTCTGGGACTGTGCCCTTTCATGGGCGTTTCCAACAAGCTGGAAACCGCCATGGGGATGTCGCTCGCCACCACCTTTGTGCTCACCCTCTCCTCGATCTGCAGCTACCTGGTGTACCAATATCTGCTGCTGCCGCTAGATATCACCTACCTGCGCACCATCAGTTTTATTCTGGTGATCGCCGTGGTGGTGCAGTTCACCGAGATGGTGGTACACAAGACCAGCCCGCTGCTGTATCGGATGCTGGGGATCTTTTTGCCGCTGATCACCACCAACTGTGCCGTTCTGGGTGTGGCGCTACTCAACATTAACAAACAGAACGACTTTCTCGAATCGGCCGTGTATGGCTTCGGGGCCGCACTGGGCTTTGCCCTGGCGCTGATTCTGTTCTCGGCGCTGCGCGAACGGATCGCGGTGGCTGACGTCCCCGTGCCTTTTAAAGGCGCCGCGATCGGCATGATCACCGCCGGGCTGATGTCGCTGGCATTCCTCGGCTTTACCGGCTTGGTACAGGTCTGATGGATTCGATTCTGATCGCCGTATTGGTACTGCTCGCCGTTTCCCTGGTTTTCGGTGCTCTGCTGGGTTACGCCTCGATCCGCTTCAAAGTCGAAGGAAACCCGATTGTCGATCAGATCGACGCGTTACTGCCGCAGACCCAGTGCGGCCAGTGCAGCTATCCCGGCTGCAAACCTTACGCCGAAGCGATCGCCAACGGTGAGGCGATCAACAAGTGCCCTCCCGGCGGTGAAAGCACCATCAACGCACTGGCCGACCTACTCGACGTCGAAGCCCTGCCGTTGGATGCCGAACACGGTGCCGAACAGGTCAAGTCGGTCGCTTATATTCGCGAAGATGAGTGCATCGGCTGCACCAAGTGCATCCAGGCCTGCCCGGTGGATGCGATTCTGGGCGCGGCCAAGCAGATGCATACCGTCATCAGCGCGGAATGCACCGGGTGCGATCTCTGCGTCGAACCCTGCCCGGTCGATTGCATCGATATGATCCCGATTGAAACCTCGCTCGCCACCTGGACCTGGAATCGCCCCCAGCCGGGCGTACAGCTGATCGCCACCGACCGCGGTCGTGACCTGGCACGCCAGCAGCAACAACATAAGCATGACGAGCCTTCGAATAACGGCCCTTCCAATAATGATCCTTCCCATGACAACACTTCCGATGACAACAAGGGCGACCGCGCATGAGCCGGATCTGGAGTTTCCACGGCGGCATCCATCCGCCCGAAAATAAGCGCCAATCGCTGCAGCGGCCGCTGCAACGACTGCCACTCCCCAAAAGGCTGATTTTACCGCTGCAACAACATATCGGTGCACCCTCGACGCCGCTAGTCAACGTCGGCGATAAGGTATTAAAAGGACAGGTGATCGCCGAACCCACCGGCCACATCAGTGTTTATCTGCACGCCCCGACCTCCGGCACCGTGACCGCGATTGGCAGCCACCCGGTACCCCACCCCTCAGGCATGGAGGGGCTCTGCATCCATATCCAACCCGATGGCCAGGAGCAGTGGATCGAACATCAGGGAATCGATGATTTCCGCACGCTGAACAACGTCGAACTGGCTAACGTCATCCGCCATGCGGGTATCGCAGGAATGGGCGGAGCGGGCTTCCCCACCGCCGTCAAACTACACCTGTCCGACGATCACATCGTCAACACCCTGATCATCAACGGGGTCGAGTGCGAACCCTATATTACTGCCGACGACACCCTGATGCGCGAACACGCCGCTATCGTTATCGGCGGCATTGAGATCGCCGCGCACCTGATCCAACCGACCCACTGCCTGATCGGCATCGAAGATAACAAACCTGAGGCGGCAATGGCGCTGGTCCAGGCCGCCCGCAGCAGCGAGCTGGATATCGAGGTGGTGGTAGTCCCCACTAAGTATCCGTCTGGCGGCGAGAAGCAACTGATCAACCTGCTCACCGGGGTCGAAGTGCCGTTCGGTAAGATCCCGGCCGATATCGGTATCGTGGTGCAGAATGTCGGTACCATGGCGGCGGTCTACCGGGCCGTCAAGCACGGCGAGCCACTGATCTCGCGGATCACCACCCTGACCGGCGATGCACTGGCGCGGCCAGGCAACGTCGAGGTGCTGATAGGCACCCCGATCAGCAGCCTGCTGGCCCACGCAGGCGTTGATGAAGCTCGCTTGAACCGCCTGGTGATGGGCGGACCAATGATGGGCTACACCCTTAATAGCGATCAGATTCCGGTGATCAAGACCAGCAACTGCGTGATCGCCGCGAGCGCCGCTGAGTTTCCCGAGCCAGCGCCGGCACAAAACTGCATCCGTTGCGGCCAGTGCGAACAGGCCTGCCCGGCGCAATTGCTGCCGCAACAACTGCACTGGTTTGCCAAGGGCAAAGAGTTCGACAAGGCGCTCAACCATAATCTGATGGACTGCATCGAATGCGGCGCCTGCGCTTACGTCTGCCCCAGCAACATCCCGCTGGTGCAGTACTACCGTTTCGCCAAGGGCGAGATTCGCCGCGAACAGTTCGATAAGCGCAGCGCCGAGCAGGCCAAAATTCGTTTCGACGCGCGCCAGCAGCGACTCGAACAGGAGGTGCAGGAAAAGGCGAATAAACGCAAAGCCCGTGCCGAAGCGGCTGCACGTACTCAGGCGGAGCGTAAGGTCGCCGGTCCGGCCGACGCAAAATCTGCAGCACCGGATCCTCAGGCACAGCTCAAACAGCTAAAAACCGCCGCAGCCGTAGCCCGAACCAAGCTCGCTAAAGCGGAAAAAGCCCTGGCCCAGGCCGTAGAGCAGGGGCAGGCGCAAGC
>SDWN01000260.1 GCA_004195305.1 Neptunomonas sp.
GACCACCAGTGTGCGCTGCCTGGAGAGCGCGGCCCGCAAGGGCGAGGGTGAGCTGGTGCCGTTCTGCGGCGAGACCGATATCTTTATCTATCCCGGCTATCGGTTTGCGGTGATCGATTGCTTGATTACCAATTTCCATCTGCCCGAGTCGACGCTGTTGATGCTGGTGAGTGCTTTTGCCGGTGCAGAGCATATCCGCCATGCTTATGCCGAGGCGGTGGCACAGCAGTACCGTTTTTACAGTTATGGTGATGCGATGTTTCTGACGCGCCGCCAAGCGGTTTGATGATTTTATAACAAGTGGAGCAACAGGTGACACGTAGCTGTTTTATGACATACCAATTGCTGGCGACCGACGGTAAGGCGCGTCGGGGTCGGCTGAGTTTTCCGCGGGGTGAGGTCGAGACCCCTGCGTTTATGCCGGTCGGTACCTATGGCACGGTGAAGGGGATGTTGCCGCGCGATATTGAGGCGACCGGGGCGCACATGATCCTGGGTAATACCTTCCATCTGATGCTGCGCCCGGGGACCGAGGTGGTGCGCGCGCACGGCGATCTGCACGATTTTATCCAGTGGCAGGGGCCGATTCTGACCGATTCGGGTGGTTTTCAGGTGTTCAGTCTCGGCGCGATGCGTAAGATCACCGAGCACGGGGTCAAGTTTCAGTCGCCGGTCGATGGGGCTAAGGTGGAGCTGACCCCGGAGCGTTCGATGCAGGTGCAGCGTGAGCTGGGCGCGGATGTGGTGATGATCTTTGACGAGTGCACGCCGTATCCGGCCACCGAGCAGGAGGCGGCCGAGTCGATGCGTTTGTCGCTGCGCTGGGCCAAACGCTCGAAAGAGGCGCATGCCGATAATCCGGCGGCGCTGTTCGGCATCGTTCAAGGTGGGATGTTTGAGGCGCTGCGGGATGAGTCGCTGGCGGGGCTGACCGAGATCGGTTTTGACGGCTACGCCATCGGCGGATTGTCGGTGGGCGAGCCCAAGGACGAGATGATGAAGGTGCTCGACTTCACCACCCCGAAGATGCCAGCGGATCGTCCCCGCTATCTGATGGGCGTGGGTAAGCCCGAGGATCTGGTCGAGGGGGTGCGTCGGGGTATCGATATGTTCGATTGCGTGATGCCGACCCGCAACGCTCGCAACGGCCATCTGTTTGTGTCCGATGGCGTGGTCAAGATTCGCAATGCGGTACATCGGCACGATACCGCGCCCCTGGATGCCGAGTGTGATTGCTATACTTGCCAGAATTTCAGCCGCGCCTACCTGTACCATCTGGACAAGTGCAAAGAGATGCTGGGAGCGCAGTTGAATACGATTCATAACCTGCGTTACTACCAAAACCTGATGAGCGGATTGCGAAGCGCTATTGAACAGGGTAAATTGTCGGACTTTGTGGCCGATTTCTACCGCAGGCGCGGTCTGGACGTTCCAGAACTCGATTGAAGGCGGATTGAGTCTGTGATTACAATCCGATTTATAACCTTTTTAGGAGACTTTAATGAGCTTTTTTATCTCTCCCGCTATGGCTGAAGCCGGCGCGGCTGGTGCAGCAGGTCCTTTTGGTGATCTGTCTGGCTTGATCTTTTTGGTTGGTTTCGCGGCGATTTTTTACTTCATGGTATGGCGTCCGCAGAGCAAGCGTGCCAAAGATCACAAAGCCCTGGTTGCCGGCATGAGCAAGGGTGATGAAGTGGTAACCAGTGCCGGTCTGCTGGGTAAGATCACCAAGGTAGGCGATGATTACGTGGTACTGAGCGTATCCGATACGGTTGAGCTGACATTCCAGAAGATGCACATCCAGGCGATGCTGCCCAAGGGCACGATTAAGGATATCTAAATCGTCCGTTGTCGTCTTACAAACGCCACGCTTGGTTGTTCCGGGACGTGGCGTTTTGTTTTTTAAACACCGAGCGGGCATGTGGCCGTAGCGGTGCTTTGTAGCAAGGAGCCGAGCGTTATGCTCAATAAGTACCCACTTTGGAAAAACCTGCTGATTGTATTTACGTTGGTGGTTGGCGGTATCTATGCCGCGCCCAATCTGTATCCGGATGATTACGCGGTACAGGTGTCGGGTGCCAGTACCGCAACGACATTGACGCAGCGCACGTTGGATAAGGCCCTGAAAGGATTGGATCAAGCCAATGTGGCTTATCACGGTGCCGAGGTGCTGGAAAAGGGGTTGCTGATTCGGGTCGCCAGCTCTGAGGAGCAACTGCGTGCTAAAGCGTCCATCACCCGGACCCTGGGTGACGACTATGTGACCGCGCTGAACCTGGCCGCAACGACTCCCGATTGGTTGACGTCTATCGGCGCGGGGCCGATGAAGCTGGGTCTGGACCTGCGCGGCGGGGTGCACTTCCTGATGGAGGTCGACATGGGGGCTGCGGTTGCGCAGCGGATGGATGTCTATGTCAGCGAGATCAAGACGCGACTGCGTAGCGAGCGGGTTCGTTATCGCAGCGTAACGCACGCCGCGGATGGCAGTTTGAAGATCAAATTTACCTCGCTGGAGGCGCGTGACCAGGGCCACAGCTTGTTAAGGAAAGAGTTTAAAGAGTTTGCGCTCGCCGATACCGATGCCCAGGGTGAGTTTTTCCTGACGGTGAATCTTGCTGAAACCAAGGTCGCGGAGATCGAGGCTTACGCCATCAAGCAGAACCTGACCACTATCCGTAACCGGGTCAACGAGTTGGGCGTCGCTGAGCCGTTGGTACAGCGCCAGGGGCCGAACCGGATCGTGATTCAGCTGCCAGGAGTGCAGGACACGGCCGCCGCTAAACGAATTCTGGGTAAGACCGCCAACCTTGAGTTCCGGCTCGAGGCTGCGCCCGATGCGCCGCGTTCCAGTCTGGAAACCTACGAGTTCCGCGAAGCGGGTCGACGCCCTGCGGATATCGAAAAGGATGTGATCATCACCGGCAGTGCGGTCTCTAATGCACAGGCCAACTTTGATGAGAATGGTCAGCCGCAGGTATCGATCACCCTCGACTCTAGCGGCGGCAAGCTGATGAACCGGGTCACCCGCAATGCGATCAAGCGGCGCATGGCGGTTCTGTTTATCGAGCACAAGACCCGTACCCGTTACGAGAAAGTCGACGGGGTCGAAGTCGAGAAGCGGATCCCTTACGTCGAGAAGAAGATCATCTCGCTGGCGACTATCCAGTCGGCGCTGGGTAACAGCTTCCGCATCACCGGTCTCGATGGCGCGGGCGAATCGACCGAGCTGGCGTTGTTGCTCCGTGCGGGTGCGTTGGCGGCGCCGATCTACTTTGTCGAGGAGCGTACCATTGGACCTAGCCTGGGGCAGCAGAATATCGATCTGGGGGTGACCTCGGTGAAGATCGGCCTGGCGATGGTGTTGCTGTTCATGCTGGTGTTCTACAAGACCTTCGGTATCGTTGCCAATGTCGCTCTGGTGTTAAACCTGGCGCTGCTGACGGCGGCGATGTCGATGCTGTCGGCGACCCTGACCCTGCCGGGGATTGCCGGTATTGTGTTGACGGTGGGTATGGCGGTGGATGCCAACGTACTGATCTTCTCGCGAATCAAAGAGGAGCTTAGGAACGGCATGCCGCCGCAACTGGCGATTAACGCCGGTTACGACCGTGCCTTCTCGACCATCTTCGATGCCAACATCACCACGTTGCTGGTGGCGGTGATTTTGTTTGCTGTCGGTACCGGGCCGGTGAAAGGCTTTGCGGTGACGCTCTCGTTGGGCATCATCTTCTCCATGTTTACTGCGATAGTGGTGACCCGCGCCCTGGTCAATGCGATCTACGGCGGCCGCAAGATTAACAAACTGTCGATCGGCTGGGGGGTATAAGCGATGAGTGATACGGAAATGGTTATGAATGAAGGCAGTCTGAGCATCGCCCCTGAGCGCCAAATCAATTTTATGGCGCCGCGTAAGTTGATGTCCGGGCTCTCGATTGCGCTGGTGCTGGCATCGATTGTGTCGTTGTTTGTTTACAGTCTGGAGTTCGGGCTCGACTTTACCGGCGGCTCTTTGGTCGAGGTGGAGTACAGTCAGGAGCAGCCGCTGGATGTGATCCGGCAGACGTTGGTAGCAGCCGGTTACGAGTCTGCGATCGTGCAGGCATTCGGTTCACCGACCGATATCATGGTGCGCCTGGGGCAGACCCATACGCCGACTCTGGGCGATGATGTGCTGGCGGCGTTGCGTGCCGGTAGCGGCGGCGCAGAGGTTACCCTGCTACGTTCCGAGTTTGTAGGTGCCCAGGTGGGTGACGAGCTACGCGAGCAGGGCGGCTTAGGGATGCTGTTTGCGCTGGGCATCGTGATGATGTACGTGGCGATGCGGTTCCAGTTCAAGTTCTCGGTGGGTGCGGTGGTGGCCTTGGCACACGATGTGCTGATCGTGCTGGGGATCTTTTCGGTGCTCAAGTTGGATTTTGACCTGACCGTACTGGCGGCGATCCTGGCGGTTATCGGTTACTCGCTCAACGATACCATCGTTGTGTCTGACCGGATTCGCGAGAACTTTCGCAAACTGCGTAAGGGCACGGCGGAAGAGATCATCAACCTATCGTTGAACGAGACCTTGGGCCGGACGTTGATCACCTCGTTAACCACGTTGTTGGTGCTGCTGGCGCTGTTTTTCGTAGGCGGCGAGATGATCCATGGTTTTGCGACCGCACTGATGATCGGTGTGTTGGTGGGTACTTACTCCTCGGTCTATGTTGCCGCCAATGTGCTGCTGGCGATGAAGGTGGTGCGTGAGGATCTGCTGCCGCCGGTCAAAGAAGATACCGACGAGCTGGACGACCGTCCTTAAGCGTTGATGTCGTGAGCATTGCCAAGGGCCCTGCGGATGTGGGTCCTTGGTCGTTGTTTGCGGCCTGAATTGATTCCAGACCGGGTTAATCGCAGCGCCCCGGCCAGCCGGATCGGAGCCACGCCATTGTGGCGGTTGATTAAATCGGCAACAATGCGTCACACTAAGTAGAATTGATAGACTGAAAAATTGTATTAATAGCATTAATTGTCTGATCGGCGTCACCTCTTCTAATCAGACATCACCTCGGGCCGCTAGAAGTCGCCCCTCTAATATATACGAGAATTATTATGCGTCGTGATCCCCATGCAGAGCGGGAAGCTCAAAAGTACGATAACCC
>SDWN01000265.1 GCA_004195305.1 Neptunomonas sp.
AACGCCCTCTCGAGTAGCTGCTGATAGCTCAGCGGCATCTGGGTGTTGCCATCCACAATCTTGCCGATCAGCGGGTCGGCGCGCTGTTCGATAACCCCCTGCTGCGCACAGCCTGACGCCAGTAGCGCAAGCGATAGCGCCAGACATCCATCCCGGAACAGTTTCAAATTCACAGAGCCTCCTTGTTTTTGCTTAACGTCAGCCGTTGCAACCCGTGCCAGACGGTTGCCATGATCCGGAACAGTTTCAAACTCACAGAGCCTCCTTGTTTTTGCTTAACGTCAGCCGTTGCAACCCGTGCCAGACGGTTGGCATGATGAAGTTGTTGCGATTATGATGCCCCCTCAGCCTGCACGCAAATCCCCCTCAAGCAGCATCACACTATGCAATTGATCCTGATCAGCCGCTGCCTGCTCGGCGAAGCTGTCCGCTACGATGGTAGCAGTAAAGCGCTAGAACACCCGCTACTCGAACTCTGGCGGCAACAGCAGCGCCTGGTGCCGATCTGCCCGGAGATGGCTGGCGGCCTGGGTTGCCCCCGCCCAGCCGCTGAGATTGACGGCGGCGATGGTCACCAGGTGCTCAACGGCCGTACCCGGGTCCTCCACCAAGACGGCACCGATATCAGCACCGCCTTTATCCGCGGGGCTCAGGCGGCACTGACGTTATGCCAACAGCAGCAGATCCGCTTCGCCCTGCTCAAGGCACGCAGCCCCTCCTGCGGCGGCAACGGCAGTTACGACGGCCACTTTGAAAAGCGCGTCCTGGATCGCGGTATCGGCGTTACCGCCGCCCTGCTCAGCATGCACGGCATTCAGATTTTTGATGAAACTCAGCTTGAGGCGCTCGCCAGAACGCTGGCGGAATAGCCGATAACCGAACCAGCTCTTGTTACTGACAGTCCAGCTCCGTAAAATATCCGCCTCGATCAGCCTGTAGAGCTAAAACCATGCGCGCCAGCCAATTCCTGATAGCCACCCTCAAAGAAACCCCGGCCGATGCCGAAGTGATCAGTCACCAACTGATGCTGCGTGCGGGCATGATCCGCAGAATAGCCTCGGGGCTCTACACCTGGTTACCGATGGGTCTACGCACATTGCGCAAGGTAGAACGGATCGTGCGCGAAGAGATGGATCGCGCCGGTGCCCAGGAGGTACTGATGCCCGCCATTCAGCCCGCCGAACTGTGGCAGGAGTCGGGACGCTGGGAGGAGTATGGCCCTGAACTGCTACGCCTCAAGGATCGCCACAACCGAGAATTCTGTGTCGGCCCGACCCACGAAGAGGTGATCACCGACCTGATGCGCCGCGAGCTCAACAGCTACAAACAGCTGCCGGCTAATTTTTACCAGATCCAAACCAAGTTCCGTGACGAGATCCGGCCCCGCTTCGGGGTGATGCGCTCACGCGAGTTCATCATGAAGGATGCTTACTCATTCCATGCCAGCAGCGAATCGTTGCAGCAGACCTTCGACCTGATGCATGCCGCCTATATCCGCATCTTCGAGCGTCTGGGGCTGGATTTCCGCCCCGTACTGGCTGACTCCGGCAGCATCGGCGGTGAGGGTTCGCAAGAGTTCCATGTACTGGCCGAATCCGGCGAAGATGCGATCGCCTTCAGCGACAGCTCTGATTACGCCGCCAACATCGAGAAAGCTGAAGCCCTGGCCCCCGCCGGTGAGCGTCCCGCCGCAAGCGCCGCGATGAACCTGGTCGAAACCCCCGACACCAAGACCATCGCCGCACTGGTCGAACGACATGGCCTGGCGATCGAAAAAACCACCAAGACCCTGATCGTTGCTGCCGCTGACGAGGCCGAGAGTGACTTTATCGCGCTGCTGGTACGCGGCGATCACAACCTCAACGAGATCAAAGCCGAAAACCTGCCGCAGGTCGCACAACCACTGCGCTTCGCCACCGAAGAGGAGATCCGCGCGGTGATCGGTGCCGGTCCTGGCTCACTGGGTCCGGTCAACCTGCCGATGCCCGTGATCGCCGACCGCTCCGTGGCCAAGATGGCGGACTTTGGTGCGGGCGCCAATATCGAAGACAAACACTACTTCAACATCAACTGGGGCCGTGACTGTGCCGAGCCCGAGGTTGCCGACCTGCGCAACATCATCGAAGGCGACCCCAGCCCCGATGGCAAAGGCACGCTGGTTATCAAGCGCGGTATCGAAGTCGGGCATATCTTCCAGCTCGGCACCAAGTACTCCGAGGCGATGCAAGCCAAGGTTCTGGACAACAACGGTAAAGCGGTTCTTATGAGCATGGGCTGCTACGGCATCGGCATCACCCGGGTGATCGCCGCAGCCATCGAACAGAACAACGATGCCGCTGGCATCCTCTGGTCCAACGCCATCGCCCCGTTCCAGGTCGCCCTGGTGCCGATGAACCCGGAAAAATTTGAAGCCGTTCACGAAACCACCGAGCGCCTCTACCAGGAGCTGCAAGCGGCCGGTATCGATGTACTGCTGGACGATCGCAAAGAGCGTCCCGGGGTTAAGTTTGCCGATATGGAACTGATCGGCATCCCCCACCGCGTGGTGATCAGTGATCGCGGCCTGCAAAATGGCACCCTGGAATACAAAGACCGCAGTGAAGCAGAGCGCGAAGATGTTGCAGCCGATACTTTAGTAGAGATGCTCAAGGCCAAGATTCTGGGCTGATCCCTACTAAAAGGATCCTGCTAAACAGACCCCTGCTAATAGAGCCCCGACCTACACCGTCCGTGTCGGTCGGGTTTCAGCCCCACGCCTGCTGTACCACTGTCGGAAAAAAAGGCGATGTCTTAGTTAGTTGTTGCAGCTAGGCCCAGGATGCAGAACCTCTGGCAATGGAGTGACAGGAAATAGCACCTTAGCGGTCGAGTTGGGGTGACCGCTTCTTCTATGACCTACCACTCCGAAGCAGCTGCTGAACGACAAGGAGGGAGCCGGGTGTAGGGCGACAATAAGCGCAGCGCATTGCGCCGTATGTTAATCGTTGCAAGCAGGCCCTCATCCCCTCCGGCCCAGTCATGAGGATACACGCTCTACCACCGATAATGATGTTGAAAATCCATCTCGATTAACCGCCAACGCAAGGAAAAATCCGCCTCGCCTGGTGGTAATTCAATGAGACAATGCAGAGGTTCAGGTAGCACCACCCAGGCATGGAACCGGCAGGGGTGACGTTTTTTTACCGACATGACAACTCGCCGCAACGAATCGACGTGATGGGTCAGTAAATCGTTACCATGCCGCCGGAGCAAATTCACGCCAAAGAAATAGCTGCCGCCTGGCTGCCAAGCGCATCTATAATCAGGCATGAGATCCGTATTGCGGCAAAGACCATCCGGCGCAATGCGCTTCGCTTATTGACGCCCTACAGCTATCCAGGATACTCGCTCAGGGCCGTTCTTGGTGCTGGTAGAGAATCAACCGGCATGGCCGCAAAGTCGCATAACCCGCCAGGGGAGTCATGCGGGTTGCAACAGTTAACTCTACATAGCCAAAAACCCGACCTGCAGGAATGTAGGCGGTGCCCGTAATGCAGGCGTGATTTCCGACTGAGCCACACTCGCCCACCTGAAGGTCGGGTGTTAACCCGACAGCTTCGCTAACACCCAGCGTAGCCCCTGCTGCCAGTCATTGTCGAACTGATCCTGCAATAACTGCTGTAAACCACTGCTATCAAGGACCGAGTAAGCAGGCCGTTTTGCCGGGGTGGGATACTGTTCGGTGGAGATAGAAAGAACCCTAGGCGCGTGCGTTAGCACACCCAAGCTCAACGCATTGGCAAAAATAGCCTGTGAAAATTGATGCCAGCTCACGAAGCTATCGCCGCCGAAATGGTAGGTTCCCCAGCGCTCAAAGCCCGGCCTGCTCAGCAGGGGTAGCAACGCCAGAACCGCCCCGGCAATGTGCCCCGCATAGGTGGGACAACCCCGCTGATCCGCCACTACCGACAGCTGCTCCCGCTCGGCGCCTAAACGCAGCATGGTTTTGACAAAATTACTGCCATACTCCGAGAACACCCAGGCCGTGCGGATGATCAGGTGTTGATCCAGCGCACTGCGGACCGCCTCTTCACCCTGCCATTTGCTTTGGCCGTAGACACTCTGAGGGTTAACCGCTGATTCGGGCAGGTAAGGCGAGGTGGCCGTACCGTCAAAGACGTAATCTGTGGAAATATGAATCAGCGCAAGGCCACGTTCAGCACAGCCTATGGCCAAATTTTCGGGGCCATCACGATTCACCGCAAACGCCAGTTGCCGCTGCTGTTCGGCACGATCGACAGCCGTGTAAGCCGCGCCGTTTACGACCAGATCGGGCTGATGCCGCGCCAACGCGGCACGAACAGCGGCACGATCGGTTATATCCAGTCCGGCCCGGCTCAACGCTACCAGGGTATGATCCCTGCAACGATCCTGAAAACAGCGCCCGAACTGCCCCTCGGCGCCGGTCAGCAGAATCTTCATTTAAGCAACTCCTCAAGACGCAGACCCTGCTGGTCCTTAGCGGAAAGCAGCGGATTAGCGATGGGCCAGTCAATCCCGACCCTGGGGGCATTCCAGAGCAGGCAGCCTTCATCGCCGGGATCGTAATAATCGGTACACTTGTATTCGAAATCAGCTCTGTCCGAGAGCACTACAAATCCGTGCGCAAAGCCGGGCGGCAGCCCGTACTGGCGTTTATTGTTATCAGACAAAACAACCCCCTCCCACTGGCCAAAGGTTGGCGAACCCAGACGAATATCCACCGCCACATCGTACACCTCACCGCGCACGACGCGCACCAATTTGCCCTGGGGCTTGGTTTTCTGAAAATGCAGCCCGCGCAGCACCCCTTGGCCCGAACGTGAGTGGTTATCCTGCACAAAAGGCGAGGCTATGCCCGCTTCGGCATAGCGATCCGCCTGAAAGGTTTCCAAAAAAAAACCGCGTGCATCGCCGAACACCCTGGGTTCAATAATTTTGACCCCTGCCAGCTTGGTATCGATCACCCGCATCGGTCAGACGCCTCCATTAATCGCAGCAGATACTGACCATAACCGGTCTTGGGCTGCAGTATCAGCGCTACACGACTCAACCTGCTCTGACGAAAGCCGATCTCCTCAAGACAGGCGATTTTCAACCCCCGCCAC
>SDWN01000485.1 GCA_004195305.1 Neptunomonas sp.
GGCGCAGCGGTCTGCCTGCACGGCCTGGTCGACTACCCCGACAGCCTCAGCAAGGCCCACGCCGAAGCCCGGCGGGTGGTCGAACTGGTGCAGCAAAGCCGCAACGCAGATCCCGACGGCAGCATCGCCATACTGGTACGTAACCGCCCCCACCTCAGAGCCATACTGCCCGCATTGCGCCAAGCCGGCTTGAGCTGGCAAGCAACCGATCTCGATCCGCTTGCGACCCGAATGTGGGTCGTCGACCTGCTCTCACTGGCCCGGGCACTGGCCAATCCCGCCGATCGCATCGCCTGGTTAGCGCTGCTACGCGCGCCCTGGTGCGGCCTCGATAACGCCGACCTACTCACCCTGGCCGGTGGAGCAGCATTGCAGACCAGCATCTGGACCCGGATCCGGCAACTGATCGAAAGCCCACAGCTCTCTACTACCGGACAAGCACAGTTGACCCGTTTTCACCGTGCAATCGCGCACACCTGGCAACAGCGCCAACGCCGCTCACTCAGAGACAGCACCGAGCTGTGCTGGCTCCAGCTTGGCGGCGCAGCGACTCTGGATACGGCACAATGCCAAGATATCGACAAGACCCTGACGCTACTGGAGCAGCACGATCAGGGTGGCCGACTCGAAAACTGGGAGGGCTTCGAGCGCGCCCTGGAAAAACTTTACGCCCAACCTGCAGCCGATGCAGACTCGCGGCTGCAGATCATGACGATTCATAAATCCAAGGGGCTGGAGTTTGATACGGTCATCCTGGCCGGACTCGATCGTCGTCCGCCAAATCCCGACAAGCCGCTGTTGCAATGGCAGCTTAGACTCGACAGCAACGGCCAGCAGGAATTGCTCCTGGCACCCCTGTCGGCCCGTGATCAGGAACCGGAACCCATCTACCTGTATTTAAGCAGCGAGGCACAAGAAAGAGCTCGTATGGAATCCACTCGCCTGCTGTATGTGGGCGCCACCCGGGCGATCAAGCGCTTACACCTCACCGCCAACCTTAGCAGCGACAAAGACGGCGAGCCCAAAGCGCCTAATAAAGACTCTCTGCTGGCGGGGATCTGGCGGCAGGCCAAGGCAGAGTTTGCACTTAGCTACGCCCCGAGCACACAGCAACAGGATCAGGATCAGGCAGTAACCCTGACGCAACTCGAGCGTATCGCCCCCCACTGGCAGCCACCGCAACCGCCCGATGAGCAGCTGCTGGCCGATAGCCAGCAAACCTGGGAGGCGCAGGAGGATGAGTCCAACCTGCCTGAACCCGACTGGCAACACGCCCCCCGACTGGCCGGGACACTGGTACATCAGATACTCAAGCAACAGACCGAAACCGGGCTAAGCGATGCCACCCGCGACCTGACCCCATACCTGCCAACCTGGAGACTCCAGCTGCAACAACTGGGCCTGGGAAAAACCGAGCTCGATCAAGCCCTGCACCGAGTGCGGCGCCTGGTCAGCAACACCCTGCAAGACCCTCGCGGTCGCTGGATACTGGACCCTAACCACCAGGACAGTGCCTGCGAACTACCGTTAAGTATGCGCAACGGCTTTAAAACGGCGCACTATGTGATCGACCGCAGTTTTATCGACGAGGACGGTTCGCGCTGGATTATCGATTACAAAACAGCGGCCTGCCCAGACGGGGAAACATTCGAGCAATTCATCAGTAATGAAACCGAGCGCTACCGTCAACAGCTACGAAACTATGCCCAGGCATTTAGAGCCCTGGAGCAACGCCCCATTCGAACCGCACTCTATTTTCCGGAAAGCCAGCACTTTGCAGAGCTACAGCTAAACCTATGAGTCGGGCGGACAATGGTGCAATGCAGCCAAATATGTTAAAAAACAGCAGCGATGATGATTATCATCGGCACCTTAATAACCCGTGGCTGCATCCTGATACACAGACAGACCCGGACACTGTGAATAGGAACCCGAAATGACCGATCTTCGCGTTGACGACCTAAACGTCGCATCCCAATCCGTACTGGTCACGCCAGAGGAGCTCAAGCAACGAGTGCCCTTGACCGATGCCGCTCGCCGCTCAGTACTCGAAGGCCGCGAGGTTGTCCGTAATATTCTCGACGGCAAGGATCACCGCCTGTTTATTGTGGTCGGCCCCTGCTCCATCCACGATCCAGTGGCGGCACTGGAATATGGCCGCCGCCTGAAGAAGCTCGCCGACGAACTCAGCGATACGCTGTATATCGTTATGCGTGTCTATTTCGAAAAACCCCGCACTACGGTTGGCTGGAAAGGACTGATCAACGACCCGCATATGAATGACACCTTTGAGATCGAATCCGGCCTGCAAATCGGTCGTCAACTACTGGTCGATCTGGCGGACCTGGGCCTGCCGCTGTCGACCGAAGCACTGGACCCCATTTCACCACAGTACATGCAGGATCTGATCTCTTGGTCCGCTATCGGTGCGCGCACCACTGAATCCCAGACCCACCGGGAGATGGCCAGCGGCCTGTCCAGTGCTGTCGGCTTCAAAAATGGTACCGATGGCGGCTTAACTGTAGCGATCAACGCCCTGCAATCGGTCAGCCACTCGCACAGCTTTCTGGGAATCAACGGCGACGGCCAGGTCGCGGTGATCCAAACCCGTGGCAACCCCTACGGTCATGTAGTGCTGCGCGGCGGCGGCGGCAGCACCAATTACGATTCGGTCAGCGTACAGGTTTGCGAGCAAGCGCTAGAGAAGGCTGAAATAAGCACCAACATCATGATCGACTGCAGCCACGCCAACTCCAGCAAGGATGCTGCACTGCAACCACTGGTGATGGACAATGTGGCAAACCAGATTGTTGAGGGGAACAAAACCATCGTAGGGTTGATGGTTGAAAGTAACCTGGAGTTTGGTAACCAGCCGATTCCAACCGACCTGAACCAACTTAAATACGGCGTCTCGGTAACCGATGCCTGTATCGACTGGGACACCACAGACCAGGCGTTGCGCGCTATGCAGCAAAAGCTTAAGCCGGTACTGCCCGCCCGTCGCTAAGACACATATATAGAAAAGGCTCCACTTATAAAAAAGGCTCCGCAAAGGAGCCTCTTTTATGATTTTCTAACGCCTATGGCCAGCCCTAGCAGGTAGATTTTCAACAGCCTGCTAGAAAGATATTTCAACCTATTGATAATAGGCGTTGTCTGTCACAGTGTGATCCGTTACATCACGTACACCAACCAATCCAGCGACCCTCTCGACCAGTGTCGCTTCAACTCCATCCTTTAAGGTCATGTCTACCGCGCTACAACCTTGGCAACCGCCACCAAACTTAAGCACCGCGATACTTCCCTGCTCTTCAGTAACCACTTCGATCAACGAAACCTCACCGCCGTGCGATGCCAGACCCGGGTTGATGTCGTTATAGAGCACATAATTGATCTGATCTTCTATCGGGCTATCAGGACTGACCTTAGGCACCTTGGCATTAGGGGCTTTGATCGTCAGTTGCCCACCCATTTTATCTGCCGCGTAATCCACCACGGCCTCCTCCAGGTAACGCAGACTATGCGGCTCAAGATAGACCTTGAACTGCTCCAGCGGCATAACCTCGTCGCTCTCCTGCACCTCATCGGGGCGGCAATAGGCCAGACAGGTCTCCGCATAAGGGGTTCCAGGCTGAGTGATAAAAATACGCACGCTGATACCTTCAACAGCTTGCTTCTCTAGCAAATCCGCCAAATAGTTCTGGGCACTATCGGTGATCGTAATATCGTAATTTTGCATCTAATATTCTACCTGCTGGATAACACATAGCGTCATTCTAAGCGATTCATGCAGAATTATGAACCCTACTTTTTTAGTTGGTTATTATCCGCCGCACCTGACCCCGCTAATCTGCTAGAATTGCGCTCCTGTCTCACTTTTCAGCGGCCAGCCACGTTGCTCTTACAGCTTAATAAACAACGCCTTCAAGCTATTTTATCGCTCGGATTACCAATCATTGGCGGAATGCTATCACAGAGCCTGCTAAACTTGGTCGATACCGCAATGGTAGGAGCGCTCGGCAGAGATGCGCTGGCCGGTGTCGGTATCGGTGGCTACGCCAACTTTATGGTTATCGCCCTGATCATGGGGCTGTCATCCGCGGTCCAGACGATGGTTGCACGCCGTCATGGCCAGGGACGCATCGAAGAGAAAGCGGCACCCCTGAACGGCGGCCTGCTGATGGCGCTACTGCTGTCGCTACCACTCACCGCACTCTGCCTCTATTATTCGCAAAACATTGTCAGCCTAATCAGCGATGACCCTGCGGTAATCTCGGTTGCCGAACCTTATTTCGATTACCGGGTGCTGGCGATACTGGCCGTCGGCTTTAACCTCTCGTTCCGGGGCTACTGGAACGGCATCAACCAATCCCTTGCCTATCTTCGAGTACTGATACTGGTCCATCTATTTAATGTTGCCATCAGCTACGGCCTGATCTACGGCAAGCTAGGTCTTCCCGAACTGGGCGCCCCCGGTGCAGGCCTGGGGACCAGCCTGTCGCTATTTTTAGGCGCCGCCATCTATGCTTTTATGACGTTTAAGCAGGCCCGGTGTCGGGGCTTTCTTAAACAACTGCCCGATCGCAAGACCCTTACCCGCCTGATGCGCCTGTCGATACCGCATTCGCTCCAGCAGTTCATGTTTGCTACCAGCATCACCTTGCTATTCTGGATCATTGCGCAAATAGGAACCCATGAGCTAGCCATCGCCCATGTATTAACCCACCTTTCCCTGCTCCTTATCTTACCCGCGGTCGGGCTGGGTATGGCCGCAACCACCCTGGTCAGTCACGCAATGGGACGTGGAGAGTCAGAACAGGCCAGCGAATGGGGCTGGGACACGGTCAAGGTAGCAGCCTGGATGCTGATACTCCTCAGCACCCCACTCTGGCTATTCCCTGAACAAATCCTATCGCTATTCATTCACGAACAAACGCTGATTGAGCAAGCGATCATGCCACTTCGAATCACCTGTCTGGCCATCTGCGCTGATGTTGTCGCCATCGTCTTTACCCAAGCGATGCTTGGTGCAGGCGCCAATCGCACCGTGATGTGGATCACCACACTGGGGCAATGGGGCTTCTACCTGCCCCTCGCCTGGCTGGTCGGCCCCACTCTTGGCGG
>SDWN01000722.1 GCA_004195305.1 Neptunomonas sp.
AGATGTGTATAAGAGACAGATAGTGGCCTCTCTAATGTGCTAGCGGCTATTGGTTTTTCTGTACTGTTGCTGGCGATTATGGGGCAGCTACAGCTTTCTGGAATAACCCGATTGACAGCGTTAAAAGGGTTGGCCTGGGGCGGGGCAGGATTTATCGCCTTTTTTGTCGCTCCCGGTCTGGGTTTGCCGCCGGAAATTCCGGGGGTCGAAGCTGCGCCCCTCGAAAATCGTCAGGAGTGGTGGGTGTTGACGGTGTTGGTGACAGGGGCCGGATTGGCCATGCTGGCCTTCGCCCCCAAACTCGTTAAAATCGGCGGTCTGGTGCTGCTGGCAGCTCCCCATCTGGTCGGGGCTCCTCACGGCGCAGGGCCTGAGTTTTCCCATTCTGATCCTCAGGTTGTGGAAACGCTAATGGCGCTTCACTCCGACTTTATCCTCGCCAGTGCCTACACCAATGCCGTATTTTGGTTGGTCTTAGGGCTGATGTCGGCCTGGGTGTTAAATAAATGGGTGCTGCAAGGCGGAGAGCGTACGGCTTAAGCCGCGCTTGCTTGACGTGTCTGGGGGAGGTTGAAACGAATTTCCCCTTCCGCATGACAGGTTTGTGACGCATCCTCTGGGGCTGTCAGCGCACGTTTTTTTTCGCTAAAGACTCGGTCGTTCAGAGCGTACTGGGTGCAAAACTTCGTATGTTAATTCCCTGTGTTTGGGTGAGTGGACACCTCCGTGTCGGCTGCGGTTGTCAGCTCGCACGGGCAGGTGGTGTGCGAAATATTCCGGCGTTCATCTCGCTCAGCAGTATAGAATGACGGCGAATTGTTAGGTTGGCTCACGCCCCCTCGCTGATCTATTAACGGAGAATCTCAACAATGAATCCTGAAATTTACAGTTTGCTCAGTCTGGGGTTCATGCTGGGGCTGATGCATGCCCTGGATGCCGATCATGTGATGGCGGTCTCTGTTTTGAGTGTGGGGCGTCCCAGCCTGGCCCGTACCCTGCGCTTCAGCGCCCAGTGGGCCGTTGGCCATGGTGGGGTGCTACTCTGCAGCGGCATCATGCTCTTTGGTCTGGGATTAGCGATTCCTGAGTCATTGCAGCGCATGGCTGAAATTGGCGTCGGCGTCTTACTTATTGTCTTGGGCCTGTGGTGCTTTTGGGGTTTTCGTCAGCGGCGATTGAGCCTCGATCAGCATCGCCATGACCAGGTAGTGCACCGACATTGGCACCAGGCGGGGGATCAAACCCATCGAGGTCACGGCAGTGGCGGGCATGCACCGGTCTTCGTTGGCATGCTGCATGGGCTAGCGGGCAGCGCCCCGGCCATGGCATTGATTCCGGCGATGGCTCAGGGTCAGATGAGCGCGGCATTTGGTTATCTTGCGATATTTTCGTTTGGGGTCATGCTGAGCATGGTCGCTTTCGGGTTAGGCTGGGGTAGCTTGCTGCAACGGCTGAATGAGCGGGTGCTTGATTGGAGTCGCCGTCTGGTTGCTGCCAGCTCAATCATCATCGGAAGTTACTGGTTGAGCCAGGCGGTATGAGCTGCTGGACACTAGCCAGCATGAGCCGTCATCGGAAGTTGATGGTTGAGTCCGGCGGTATGAGCTCAGGTTGTTACGCATCTTTGATGCGATCACCATCGCCACCTATCCACCCTGAGGGTCGAATTCCAGAGAGAGTTTTGAGGTTGATATGTCTTCTCAACAGGTAGATCATTTTCCGTTTAGCGCGGTGTCCGGTCAGGCATCGTTCAAGCTGGCGTTGATTCTGGCGGCGATCAACCCGACCATCGGTGGGGTGTTGATTAGCGGCCCCCGCGGCAGTGCCAAGTCAACGCTTGCCCGCGGCCTGGCGGATCTTCTGCCGGGGCATCCGCGTGGTAGTGCATCCGCAGACGCACCCCTCGTGGCCGCAGAGTTTGTGACGCTACCCTTGGGTGCCAGTGAAGAGATGCTATTGGGTACTCTCGATCTGCAGCAGGTACTCAGTAACCAGAATGTTGACTTCAGGCCGGGGCTGTTGAGCAAGGCTCACGATGGCGTATTGTATGTGGATGAAGTGAATCTGCTGGCTGACAATCTGGTTGATCTGCTGCTGGATGTGGCGGCTAGCGGGATCAATCGTGTCGAACGGGATGGTATCAGCCATAGTCATGCTGCCGAGTTTTTGTTGGTGGGAACCATGAACCCGGATGAGGGAGAGTTACGCCCGCAATTACAGGACCGCTTTGGTCTGTCGGTGGAACTCAGCAATCAGTATTCGACGGCCGAGCGGGTGGAGATTGTTCGCACCCGGGAGGCCTATGATCGCAACCCTCGGCAGTTTTGTCTCGACTATGCAGCAGAACAGGGGGAGTTGTTGCAAAAGATCCTCCGCGCCCGAAAGTTGTTGGGCAGTATCGGCTGTAGCGAAGCGTTGCGGGTTGATATTGCTGAGCGCTGCAGCGCGGCCCAGGTCGATGGTTTGCGCGCAGATATCGTTTGGTACCGTGCCGCGCTGGCGCATGCCGCCTGGAGTGATCGCTCCGCTATCAGTCAGGGCGATATCGATACCGTAGAGGAACTGGTGTTGGCGCACCGGCGTAAGCACAAGACGCCCCCCCAACAGAATTCTTCGCAGTCTTTGCCGCCACCGCCTGCCTTTCGGCGTCCGCCCGCTGAGCGAGGGATGAGCAGTGATGATCGAGGCCCTGCCGATAACGCCGCCAGCAAGGGTTCTAACAGTGGCAGCCAAAATCATGATGCGGGCGAAAGTGGGGACTGGGGCGGGATGCCGCCGCAGCCACAGAGGGCGGCCGAGGCGGTTGATGTAACGTTGCCACGGGGGCAGATGCAAAAAAATACGCTGGCAGCTATTGAGAGCCAACGGGATCTGAGCGGTAAAAAGAAAGGATCTGGCGCAACAGGGGCCAGAGCCATTGCGGCAGCGAGCACTAAACCGGGCTGGTTTGCGACCCTGGTTGCCAGCGCCGGAGTCTGGCCGCCGAAAAAAATCTGTTTTGAGAAACAGCGTGGCGCGGTCCCGGTGCTGCACCTGCTGCTGATTGATACCTCGGCCTCGACATTGGGGCACGGGCCTTTTTCAACGGCCAAAGCGGTGGCGTTGCAGATCGGCGAGCAAGCGTATCTGGATCGTGAGCAACTGGCTATTTTTGGTTTTGGTAACGACCGGGTCGATACGCTGTTGCCGCGAATTCGTGCGCCTAAAGAGCTGGCTGAGTTGTTAAATACGGTTCCTGCCGGTGGTGGTACCCCGCTGCGCGAAGCACTGCAGCAAGCGCAGGCCTATCTGCAGCAGATAAAACGACAAACGCCAGCCGTCAAAATTCGTACTTACCTGCTCACGGATGGGCGAACCAATGCGACGATGCAAGGCATCACGCTGTTAGGTGATTGCGTCGTTATTGATACAGAGCGCTCCTCCGTCAAGCGAGGCCGGGGGAAGCGTTTAGCGTTGGAGTTAAATGCCGACTATCTTCCGGTCCCCGTATAGGTGTCCCATATTATGAAATCTCATCAAGAACGCATGGTTAAAAAGAAGGCGGTTATCGCTGATAAAATTGCCAAAGCTACCCAGGAACGGGGGGTAGTGATTCTGCTCAAAGGTAACGGCAAGGGTAAAAGCAGCTCCGCATTTGGCACGATGGCTCGATCGGTAGGGCACGGTAAGCGCTGTGCCGTGGTTCAGTTTATTAAGGGCCGTGTACAAACCGGTGAGCACATGCTGTTCAAAGATCACCCGCAGATCGATTGGCACGTGATGGGTCAGGGATTTACCTGGGAAACCCAAGACCGGGATAAGGATATAGAGGCGGCGCAGAAAGCCTGGGGTATTGCGGAGCAGTTACTGCAAGATCCTAGCTATGAGATGCTGGTATTTGACGAGATGAGTTATATGTTCAAGTACCATTATCTTGATGTTGCCCCGGTGATTGAAGCGCTGAGAAATCGTCCGAAAGATCAGAGTGTTATCATCACCGGAAGAGCGATGCCGGTCGAGTTGGAAGAGGTCGCAGACACCATTAGCAACATCAAAGATGAACGCCATGCGTTTCGTTTAGGTGTTAAAGCACAAGCGGGGATTGAATTCTAATGACTGTCGATGTCACCCCTGTGTATTGCCCTGCACTGTTTTTATCCGCGCCCGGTTCCGGGGATGGAAAAACGACCATCACGGCCGCGCTGGCACGTTATTTTACCCTGCAGGGTAAGGTCGTCCGGGTGTTCAAGACCGGCCCGGATTATTTGGATCCACAAATTCTTGCTCAAGCCTCCGGGCAAGGGGTTGAGCAGTTAGATATGTGGATGGCCGGTGAGGCCTATTGCCAGCAAAAGCTTTATGAAGCCGCACAGGTAGCGGACCTGATTCTGGTCGAAGGGGCCATGGGGATGTTTGACGGCACACCGTCAAGTGCCGATCTGGCTGCTCGGTTCGGAATTCCCATTGCTATCGTGATGGATGTGAAAGGGATGGCTCAGACCGCAGCAGCGCTGGCCTGCGGTTTGGCGAATTACCGCGATGATGTTCAGGTCGCCGGCATTATTGCCAACAGTTGTGGCACCGAGCGTCATGCGGAACTGATCCGCAATGCGTTGCCGGATCATCTGCCGTTATTAGCCGCCTTGGCGCGCGATCCTGCGGTTTCACTGCCCGAGCGGCATCTGGGGCTGGTTCAGGCGAACGAAGTTCGGGATGAGTTGGAGCAGTGCTTTGCCGCCGGGACCCGTTGGTTGGCAGGCAATGCCATTACCAATATGCCTGCGCCTGTGGCGTTTTATCCGGCGGAGGTTGATGCGGTACCCCGATCGCTTATGGGGCTGCGTATCGGTATCGCCCGGGACGCTGCTTTCAGCTTTATCTACGATGCTAATCTTCGCTTATTGACCCAGATGGGCGCGCAATACCAGTTCTTCTCCCCTCTGAACGATCGCGTACTGCCGACGGTGGATGCACTCTGGTTACCCGGTGGCTACCCTGAACTGCACGCGGCCCGGTTAGCGGCCAACCAGCCGATGTTGGAGGCGATTCGGGCATACTG
>SDWN01000726.1 GCA_004195305.1 Neptunomonas sp.
CTCCAGTCCGGTGAGATCGACATGCTGTCACGCAACACCACCTGGACTCAGACTCGCGATACCACCCTGGGTTTGAACTTTGCTGGCGTTAGTTACTACGATGGCCAGGGTTTTATGGTCAGCAAAAAATTGGGCGTGAAAAATGCACTTGAACTGGATGGCGCGGCGGTCTGCATTCAATCGGGAACGACGACCGAGCTAAACCTGTCGGACTACTTCCGCGAGCACAAGATGAGCTTCTCTCCGGTGGTCTTCGATACCTCTGATCAGACGATAAAAGGGTTTGAAGCCGGTCGTTGTGACATGGTGACCTCTGATCAATCACAACTCTACGCACTGCGGATCAAGCTAGCCGATCCAGACAGCGCCATCGTTCTGCCGGAGGTTATCTCTAAGGAACCGCTGGGCCCCGTTGTTCGTCAAGGCGACGATCAGTGGTTCAACATCGTCAAGTGGTCCCTCAATGCGATGATCAACGCCGAAGAACTGGGACTGACCTCAACCAACATAGACGCGATGAAGAAAAGCACCAACCCCAATATCACCCGTTTTGTCGGGATAGACGGGCCTAAGGGATCCGGTATGGATCTGAGCGATGACTGGGCCTACCAGATTGTCAAACAGGTAGGTAATTACAGCGAAAGCTTCGAACGTAACGTCGGTACCGACTCTCTGCTGAAGATTGATCGTGGCGTCAACGCGCTCTGGAGCAAAGGCGGCTTCATGTACGCACCACCCATGCGTTAATCATGCCTTGATCGCCAAACGGCCGGTGAACATCGCCTTCACCGGCCGCTGCTACGCTATGTTCATAACTGAGTCATAACTTCGTTCATAACTACATGCTAATAACAACACGGTCATAACTGCACTCATAACTATACTGATAATCTGATCCACTATTTTGGAGCACTTCCATGCCCTCAGATGTAACTAAAGGCGTGGCCCCCACCTCAAAACCCAAATTCTGGAACGACCCCGACAAACGGGCAATGTTGTTTCAAGTATTGATGGTTTTGACGGTACTGGGTTTTTTTGCCTATATCATCTCCAACGCGCTGTTTAATCTTGAAAAACGCGGTATCACCACCGGATTCGCTTTTCTTAATCAGTCGTCCGGTTTCGAAATACTGTTATCACTACTCCCTTACGATGCCACCTACAGCTTTGGCCGGACCTTTCTGGTCGGCCTGCTCAACACCCTGCTGGTCTCTTTTCTGGGTGTTATTCTGGCAACCACGCTCGGTTTTATCATGGGGATCGCCCGACTCTCTAAAAACTGGCTGATCAACAAAGTGGCTACCGCCTATATCGAAATTTTCCGTAACATCCCGCTACTGCTGCAGATCCTGTTTTGGTATGTGGCCGTACTCCAACCGCTGCCCCTGCCTCGTGCCAGTATCGAGATCGGCGGAGCCTTCCTGAATAACCGCGGTCTGTACCTGCCCTGGCCGATACTCGAGTCCGGATTTTCGGTGGTATTCATTGCGCTCGCAATCGCCATCAGCGCGGTGATATTTCTGCTGCGCTGGAACCATAAACGCCAGGATACGACCGGCCAACGCTTCCCGGTTATCTGGACCTCGCTGGCGCTGCTGATCGGTTTACCGCTACTGGCCTATCTGCTGGCGGGATCGCCGATGAGTTGGGACCAACCGGCCCTCAAAGGATTCAACTTCAGGGGGGGCGCTACCGTCATCCCTGAACTGATGGCGCTGCTGATCGCACTCTCAGTCTATACCGGCACGTTCATCGCCGAGATTGTCCGTTCTGGCATCCTGGCGGTCAGCCATGGTCAGTCCGAAGCGGCGAGTGCCTTGGGACTCAGCAGAACCAAGACTCTACAGCTGATCGTGATCCCCCAGGCGATGCGGGTCATCATCCCCCCGCTGACCAGTCAATACCTGAACCTGATCAAAAACTCATCGCTGGCTACCGCGATCGGCTATCCGGATCTTGTGTCGGTATTTATGGGAACCACCCTCAACCAGACCGGTCAGGCAATTGAGATTATATTCATGACCATGGCGGTTTATCTGACCATCAACCTGCTGGTGTCGATGCTGATGAATCTGTACAACAGGCGCATGTCGCTGGTGGAGCGCTAATATGATAGTTAATGACACCAAACTTCCCGACCTGCCCCCACCCAGCAGCACCTCTGGGGTGATTGGCTGGTTGCGGATCAATCTTTTTTCTACGCCGTTCTACTCGATCCTGACGCTGATCGTCGGTTACCTGCTCTGGTCTACCTTAATCCCTGCGTTCCAGTGGGTATTTATCGATTCTGATTGGGTGGGTGACAGCCGTGAGGCCTGCACCAGTGGCGGTGCTTGCTGGGTATTTATCTCGGTGCGGTTGGACCAATTCATCTACGGCTTTTATCCCGAAGTCGAATACTGGCGGATCAACACCCTGTTTGCACTGCTGGCGCTGCTGGTCGGCGCGTTGATCTATGAGGGAACGCCGAACAAAGGCTGGATCGCACTTTTTGCCCTAACCGTCTTTCCGGTCATCGCCTTTTTCATGCTCTACGGCGACTCGTTCGGACTGACGCTGGTCGAAACCCACAAATGGGGAGGACTGAGCCTAACCCTGGTACTGGCACTGGTGGGCATCGTCGCCTCATTACCCATCGGTATTTTCCTGGCACTGGGTCGACGCTCGGAGATGGCCGCGGTACGTAGTTTCTGCACGGTGTTTATCGAGATGTGGCGCGGAGTGCCGCTGATCACAATCCTGTTTATGGCCTCGGTGATGCTGCCGCTGTTCGTATCCGAAGAGATCAATTTCGATAAGCTGATGCGCGCCCTGATCGGTATCACCCTATTCCAATCGGCTTATATGGCCGAGGTTATTCGTGGTGGTCTGCAGGCGATCCCCAAGGGTCAGTATGAAGCGGCCGATGCCCTGGGACTGAGTTACTGGAAAAAGATGGGGTTTATTGTGCTGCCTCAGGCGCTAAAGATCATGATCCCCGGCATTGTGAATACCTTTATCGCCCTTTTTAAAGACACCTCGCTGGTACTGATTATCGGTCTGTTCGACCTATTGGCGATTGTCCAGGCGGCCCTGTCCGACCCTAAGTGGTTGGGCTACTCGATTGAAGGTTACGTCTTTGTCGCTTTCGTGTTCTGGATCTTCTGCTTCAGCATGTCGCGCTACAGCCAATACCTCGAACGTAAACTGAATACCGGTCACAGTGCGCCCTAACCCGGTCGTGAAAAGAATTCCAGGAGTCTGCAATGTCAGAGCTAAACACTAAGAGCGATACAACCATCTCCGACAAGGTGATGATTGAGCTTAACCAGGTCAACAAATGGTACGGCGATTTTCACGTTCTCAAAGATATCAACCTGACCGTCCACAAGGGCGAGAGAATCGTTATCTGTGGCCCATCCGGCTCAGGCAAGTCTACGCTGATCCGCTGCCTCAACCGCCTGGAAGAACACCAGGCGGGAGATATCATTGTCGGTAAAACCATCCTTAACAATGACCTTAAGAACATCGAAACCATCCGCCGCGAAGTGGGTATGGTGTTTCAGCATTTCAACCTGTTTCCGCACCTGACGGTGTTAGAAAATTGCGCCCTGGCGCAGATCTGGGTGCGCAAGACCCCGCGCAAGGAAGCTGAAGCGGTCGCGATGAAGTTTTTGGAACGGGTTAAGATCCCCGATCAGGCGCACAAATATCCGGGACAGCTGTCCGGTGGGCAGCAGCAACGGGTAGCGATCGCCCGCAGTCTGTGCATGAACCCGGAGGTGATGCTGTTTGACGAGCCTACCTCGGCACTTGACCCGGAGATGATCAAGGAGGTTCTCGACGTCATGGTCGAACTGGCCCAAGAAGGGATGACCATGATCTGCGTGACCCACGAAATGGGCTTTGCCAAGACCGTGGCTAACCGGGTTATCTTTATGGATGCCGGTCAGATTATCGAAGAGAACGAACCCAACGAGTTCTTCGACAACCCCCAGTCCGAGCGAACCCAGCTATTTCTGAGCCAGATTCTGTAGCCCTAGATTTATATCAATTGCTTGATAGCCCCGGTCAATACTTAAAGCTCCTGATCTCCCCCGCCCTTATCCAGGAGAAGGAAGCGGCATAGCTACGACCGCATTATCGATAGCGATCATTTATGTTCACTCAAATGTCATCTGTTTTTTTGTGTTGGTTGTTTGCATCCAATCGCTGTCTTACAGCGTTTCTATGAGTACAACCTAGAAAACTAAAGAGATGACGATGAAAAACATACCTGAAATGATTTGCCTAATAACACTTTTGACCTTGACCGGAGTGGCTAGCAGCGCACAAGCGGATTCCGCCGCCGTTAAGGTGTTTACCCCAAAGCAGGGAGATGTTGCCGGTGTGGAAAGCCGTGGCTTTCTGGTGGATCTTCGAGTCCGCTTTGAAGGTGATCTGGCAGCATCGGGTGCCAGCCTTGAACTGACAGGGCCAGGACCGCTTGCTAATGGCGGCCCTTTCCCCGGTGACTTCAGCGCAGGCCATGACCCGAGTTTTCCGGGCTTAGTGGTCCTGTTGTCTGCTCGAGGACCGAGTGCGCCTTTCGGGCCGGAAGTAAATCTGGCTAACCTGTTCAACGTGGTGGCGGTCACCGATCGCAGCGAAGACGAAACCGAAATTTGGGCCACCTGGATCATTGGCGCGATGAACATCTTTGGCACCGTGGAGCAGCAGGTCAACAGCGAGCTGCTGGTAGCGATCGTCGAGGGTCAGGCACCGGATCGGGTTGATGATGCGAATGGTGACGGCGTTTTAGATAAGAAAGACTTGCATGCACTCGGCTATGACGTGATCTCCAATGTACGCAAGGTCAGTTTTACCATTAATGGCCTGTAAGCGGGTCTAAGCTACTGCGTAGACCACTAACCATCGATATCCCATCTTTAACCTCAGACCGGGTGGGCAGTAAGCCCTCCCGGATGACGCGTTCAAACATATTGCATGAGAATGAAAAATGAAGTCACCCATAATTGGCTCCCTTTTATTTACGGCTATGGTCTCGCTGGCCACCGCTGGCGATCCCATTCCACCCGCACCCAACGGCATCACCCTGCCGGAGAACTACAAGG
>SDWN01000248.1 GCA_004195305.1 Neptunomonas sp.
GAATGGGTGCAGGTGTTCGGGGACGAGAAGATGACCACCGCCATGCTGGATCGTATCACTCATCACTGCGAAATCATCGAGACGGGAAACGAGTCATACCGGTTCAAGAAAAGGCTGCAAAACCGTTAACCAACCTGGTCAAAATTGGACGCTGAAACCTGGTCAATTTTCAACGCTGATTGACAAATCTTTGAACGGCTGGGCTTTAAAGTCACTAGCCGTACGTCTGCCACCGGCTATGTCAGCCCCGCTGGAGGCGCAGTGATCCAGGTGGATATGGAGCGCAAAATTGGCGGCCATATGCGTCATCATGATTGAGCGTTATCATAAATCGCCAGCGTCCGCTTGGTGTCGACATCGGACGTTGTGTGTCAGGTTAAGCCTGAGCTATTACTGATCAGGTCAGCCAGAAATCGGGTAAACGGTACAATATCCTGATTGGCGCTGGCCGCTTCCAGTGCGTTCATATATTCATCGCGCTTTTCTACCGGAACAACTAACCATGAATACCCTCCGGCAGCCAGCATGACGTTCATTAGGAACCGGCCCATACGGCCATTGCCATCCACATAGGGGTGGATATAGACAAAGATAAAGTGCCCGAGCACAACACGCACAGCCGGGTTTTCTTCATTCTTTAATAGTTCGAAGAATGCTGGTATGAGTTCACGCAGGGCTTCCCAGTTTGGCGGCGTATGCATGGATTTTCGGATGTAAACCGGGCGGTTGCGGTAACCGGCAAGGTCAGCAGCCTCAATAATGCCTGCTACAACACTTGGTCCGAATAGCTCCCGATACCATGTGCCATGATCATCATCGGTAGCACTGCCAGCATTGGCCCCTTCCAGAATTTTGGTAACACTCTCTTTCACTGCCTGAAAGGCCTGCCAGTAGCCTCGCGCAGCTAACGCATTATAGTGTTCCCGATCGTCGGTTGCGTCCGGGTTCCAGTTGCCTTCACGCACGCGCTCGATCAGTGCTTCGCTAACCCGGTAGCCTTCAATGGATAGAGAGTGATAGGCATCTGTTACGAAAATATCGTCCAGTTGATGAAGGTAGGCGGCTTTGTCCGTTATAGTGCCGGGCGCTGCCGGAAAATGCTCTATGACCGGCTCTCTGAATGTTTCCCACATTATCTTTAACCGATTAACATAGGGTGAAACATCACGGCTGCTAAAGCTTATGGTGGATTTTTCTTCGAAGGGGTCGGTCGCGTTGATAGTATGTCCGGCACTTTTCATCGTCTCAACAATCGTATTGGCGATCTTTTCCCGGCCAATATTGCGAAAAGCGCCAGCCATTCTTCCTGCGACGGTGCTGTGATTACCTGCGAGTAGCTTGCGTAAAATATCCGAAGCATCGGGGATGCTCGAAAGGGCCGAGCGCATTTCGATAGGGTGGCTTCTATATTGACCCGGTGAGCAGGTAATCAGAGCGGTGGGCAGGCTCATTATGCGCAAGCCTTCTTTTGTCTCGATGCTCTCTTGCTTGTCTGGTATGTCCAGCCGGACATCAAAGATAGAGGTATCATGCAGAAGGCCGGTTGGTTTATTGCCGCCTTTGGGTGAGCGAACCAGTAGCTGGCGCGGGACGGTCCAGTCACCAATATGAAGGCTGACTGATTGTTCCGGGGAAAGGCACCATTCATCATCAAAACGTGCGGTAAGGTAGTCAGCTGCAAAGTGCCAGAAGGAGGCATACCAGGCGGTGCTCTCTCCAGCCGGTTCATCCGGGCGGGTAGGAATGTACCAGCCTTTCATGACTTCCTGAATAAAACCATTTTTCAGCAGTCGCTCTCGGTGCGTACGGGTCATGCTGCTGGTGCGGATGGCAACAATTCCCTGATCCTGTAACTTTTTCAGGACATCCAGTGACTGGGCCAGTTTTTCTGATGGTGCTGCCATGCTCTCTCAGTCTTTAGGTTTTTGTGTTATGCGATATTTAGGTTATTAAGTATTGCTATATTTAGGCTCTTGTGTCAAGTTGTTTTTAGGTTATAATGTCGATTATTCATAGTTTTCGGTTTAGAAAGCAGTTTTAAATATTTGTACAAATAGTTGTACAAACCAGGAGTTATAGAGAGTGGTCGATAGCAAAATATTCAATGAAGTCAATAAGCGAAGAACTTTTGCTATCATTTCCCACCCAGATGCGGGTAAGACTACGATTACAGAAAAGCTGCTTCTGCTCGGTCAGTTGATTCAGAAGGCTGGAACTGTGAAGGGGCGTAAGAGTGATCGTCATGCGACCTCGGACTGGATGTCAATGGAGAAAGAACGGGGTATCTCCATTACCTCATCGGTGATGCAGTTTCCGTATAACGATCGTATCGTCAATCTGCTGGACACTCCCGGGCACGAAGACTTTTCTGAGGACACCTATCGCACCCTGACCGCGGTGGATTCGGCGTTGATGGTGGTGGACGGTGCCAAAGGGGTCGAGGCGCGCACTATAAAGTTGATGGATGTCTGCCGGCTGCGGGATACGCCGATTTTCTCTTTTGTTAACAAGCTTGACCGCGATATTCGCGATCCGATTGAGTTGTTGGACGAGATCGAAGAGGTGCTGAAGATTCAGGCGGCGCCGATCAACTGGCCTATCGATATGGGCAGGGCGTTTCGCGGCGTCTATAACCTGTATACCGATACGATTATCAAGTATCGGCAGGGTCAGGGCAGTCTGTTGCACGACGATGAGCAGATCCAGGGGCTGGATAGTGATGCTGCCCGGGCTTATCTGGGGGATCTATATGAGTCTTTCTGTGATGAGATCGAGCTGGTGCGTGGCGCTAGTCACACCTATGATCAGGAAGCGTTTCTGGCCGGAAAATTGACTCCGGTATTCTTTGGAACGGCGTTGGGTAATTTTGGTGTCCGGCAGATGCTGAATGATTTTGTGGCGTGGGCGCCTGCGCCGATCGCGCGTGCCACGGTGACGCGCCAGGTGGCGTCGGATGAGGATAAGTTTTCAGGCTTTATCTTTAAAATACAAGCCAATATGGATCCCAAACATCGAGATCGGATCGCCTTTATGCGCATCTGTTCGGGGAACTATACGCAAGGCATGAAGATGCGTCATTGTCGTATTGGCAAGGATGTAAAAATTGCCGATGCGGTAACCTTTTTGGCGGGTGATCGTTCCAGTGTTGAGCAGGCTTGGTCCGGTGATATTATCGGTTTGCATAACCACGGCACCATTCAGATTGGGGATACTTTCACCGCGGGTGAGTCGTTAAAATATACTGGTATTCCGCACTTTGCCCCAGAGATGTTTCGGGCGGTAAGGCCGCTCGATCCGCTGAAGATGAAGCAGTTACAAAAAGGCCTGCAGCAGCTATCCGAAGAGGGTGCTGTGCAGCTGTTTATGCCGATGAAAAATAACAGTTTGGTGTTGGGGGCTGTCGGGCAGTTGCAGTTTGAGGTGGTAGTGTTTCGGCTTAAGGACGAATACAAGGTTGACTGTGTTTATGAGCCCGTGTCGGTGCAGACCGCGCGCTGGGTCGAGTGCGGTGACGACAGGATGTTGGAAGAATTTAGGCGCAAGGGGCACGATAATCTTGCCTTGGATGGTGGTGGTCTGCTGACCTATCTGGCACCTAGTAGAGTTAATTTGTCGTTAACCGAGGAGCGCTGGCCCGATATAGATTTTCGCTCCACTCGTGAGCATTAAGCATATTTTTCCTGCCAAAGTCCGCACTTTGCGGACTTTTCTCTCTCTCAGTGCGTAGTAGTTTGAGTGTTGTCTGTTTCTTTTACATTCTGACCAAACAGGTGTTTGTTTCTGTGTAAAAAGACCCTCTTATCAACTTATTAAGTTGTTGGTATTGTTTTTGCTTGGTATTATTTTAGTGCAAAGATCACAAGGATGTAGTGGGTATTGGTGGTTGGTTTTGCATGGGCGTTGGTAGGTGATTCGCTGGCTGACTAGGTCTACCCGTTTTGGCAGGAGGTTCAGTTTGTATATTCATAAATCTGTGTATGAGATATTGCCCTATTTTTATATGGCCGTTGGTGTTGCCATCTATGTGGCTGGCTCGCTCTTTCCCAGTGTCGCTTTTTTTGAGTTATTGGACAATCCGTTAGTCTACTCTAGTGACGCGCTGCTCTATGCTGCCGGAGCTTTTGTGTGGGTGGCTCGCTCTGCGTATCGTCGTAAAAACTCCAAGCATCAGGTTACAAATCGAAAGGGTCTGTTGCAGTTTCCTGAGCGGATTTATGAGTATTTGCCCTTTATTTATATAGCTATGGGCTTGGTCTTGGTTTCTCAGGTAGCCGGGCTCTATGGTTCGATTCCAGGTTTTGTCCTGTGTTTGGCAGGGGTGTTGGTGTTGATGATTCGGGCCATCTATCGCAATTACGATGTTCCGTCTACTGGCTCCTGATTGTTGCTTGGAAGCTGATCTCGGTTTGTTTTTTGCTGCGATTAATCTGTCTGGCTTGGTCTCTCTTGTTCGGGGTTCTATTGGGTGTGGCGATTCCAGGGCTGCCGCGATTACGGGTGGTTTTGGTCCAGGCGCTTCCCTTGGCGGCGCTGTTTTCGGTTGAGGAGTTGAGTGCGGTGGGTGGTTTGCAGCTCTGCGATACGCATTGTCACTTGGATTCTGATCGGTTCGATGTGATTCGTGATGATATGCTCCGGTGTTGTGTTGCTCTGGGTGTCAGGGCAATTGTGGTCCCCGGGGTTTTGGCACAGCACTGGCCTCGTGTGTTGCGACTGTGCCAGGCAGAGACTGTATCTGGGTCGTTGCTGCTTCGGCCCGCGTTGGGGTTGCATCCCTGTTTTATGGATCAGCACTGTCCTGAGCATTTGCGGTTGCTTGAATTGCTGCTGGCGCAGTCGCCAGTGGTGGCTGTCGGTGAGATAGGTCTTGATTTCTGGCTCGCGGATGCCGATATAGGCGCCCAGGTGGCGCTGTTTTCTCGGCAGCTCGCGCTGGCAAAAAAGCATCGTTTGCCGGTGCTTGTTCACGCTCGCAAGTCGCACGATCGGGTGATTCAACAGCTGCGTCAGGCGCGGTTTGACTGTGGTGGGATAGTGCATGCTTTTTCAGGTAGT
>SDWN01000250.1 GCA_004195305.1 Neptunomonas sp.
AGATGTGTATAAGAGACAGTACTGGGGCTTCCTCTCGATGTTCGTGCTGCTGTTCTTCTGTGCCGGCGCTATCCTGGTGGTCAGCGGTAACACCCGGGTCAGTCAGCTCAACGGGCTGGGGCGGCGGATGCCGCTGACCATGCTGGCGTTTGCGATCGCAGCACTGTCGATTGTCGGTCTGCCGCCGCTGGGGGGCACCTGGAGCAAATGGCTGCTGATTCAGGGCACGCTAGAGAGCGGCGCCTGGGCGTTGACGGTGGTGCTGTTAATCAGCACGTTGCTCAATATCGCTTATCTGCTGGCGATACCGGTGCGAGCATTCTTTTGTCGTTCCGAGGCGGCAGGCAACGGTCAAAGCGACGAAGCGAGGATCACAGAGGCTCCGCTAACCTGTTTACTGGCCATCGGTGTTACCGCCGTAGGCTGCATTGTGTTGTTTTTTCAAGTCGATCCGTTGTTACGGTTGATCGGGGAGGTGCTGCAATGAACAACCCACGCGGCCCAAACGTCCCTAGCGACCCTCGTCAGCGCGACCATCAGGGGGCCAAAAAAGCACTGTTTGATAACCCTGGTAACGTTCGTTGGGTAGTACGGGGGCTGACGGCGCTTTGCGTGTTCCTGTTCGGACTGGATGCAGTTCTGGATCGCCATGCCGTGCATCCCTGGGAAGGCGTGTTTGGATTCTATCCCCTGTACGGTTTTTGCGCCTGTGTGCTACTGGTGCTGTTGGCCAGGGAACTGCGCAAGCTGGTGCAGCGCGATGCGGATTACTATCAGGATCAGCATCGGCATGGCGACGGGAGCGTTCCCAGCGCCGATCAGAGTGCGGGCGAGGGCGAAGACAGAGGTGTGGACAGGGGTGCGGAAAGAGGTGCGGACAGGGGGTTGAACAGGGAGCCTAGGCATGACTGAGCTGTCACCGGTCTGGCCGCTGTTTATCGGTGCGCTAATGGCAGGCCTGACGCGTGGCCGGGTCCGCGCCCTGGTGATGCTGGCCGCCCCGATATTGGGGGCGCTGTGGTTGTACCAGCTCGAACCCGGTTTCAGCGGTGAGACCGAACTGTTGGGCTATCGGTTGTTGCCGGTGCGGATCGACCCGCTATCGCTGGTGTTCGGCTACCTGTTTCATCTGGCGGCGTTGATCGGGGTGATCTATGCGCTGCATGTGCGCGACAAGATGCAGGATGTGGCGGCGCTGGCCTACGCGGGCAGCGCAGTGGGTGCGGTGTTTGCCGGAGATCTGCTGACGCTGTTTATCTATTGGGAGCTACTGGCGCTGACCTCGGCACTGTTGGTGTTCGCCCGCCGCAGTGAGCGGTCTCTGAGTGCTGGGTTGCGCTATCTGTTGCTGCAGGTAGGGTCGGGGGTACTGTTGTTGATCGGTGCCATCCTCTACGGCGCGGACGGTAACGATCTGGCCTTTAACCATATCGGCCTGGATGCCCCCGGAGGGTGGCTTATCTTTTTGGCCTTTGGCATCAAGAGTGCATTTCCACTGTTACATGGCTGGCTCACCGATGCCTACCCCGAGGCGACTCCCTCCGGCACCGTGTTTCTGAGTGCGTTCACCACCAAGGTAGCGATCTATGCACTGATCCGCGGGTTTGCTGGTACCGAACTGCTGATCCCTATCGGCGCGGTGATGGCCTGTTTTCCGATCTTCTTCGCGGTGATCGAGAATGACCTGCGTCGGGTGCTGGCCTACAGTCTGATCAACCAGCTGGGCTTTATGGTGGTCGGTATCGGCATCGGCACCGAATTGGCCCTTAATGGAACGGTTGCCCATGCCTGTGCTCATGTTTTGTATAAGGGGTTGCTGATGATGAGTATGGGCGCGGTGCTGCAGGTGACCGGCGAGATACGCGGTTCGGAACTGGGTGGGCTGTACAAGAAGATGCCCAAGACCCTGCTGCTGTGCCTGGTCGGTGCGGCATCGATCTCGGCGTTTCCGTTATTCAGCGGCTTTGTCAGTAAATCGATGGTGATAAGCGCCGCGCTGCAGCAGGGGCACGATGTGGTCTGGTTGGCGCTGCTGTTTGCCGCGGCGGGGGTGTTCCACCATGCCGGGATCAAGATCCCGTTTTTTGCCTTCTTCGGCCGGGATTCAAAGTATGTCGCCAGTGCCCATGAACCACCCGGCAACATGTTGCTAGCGATGACTATTGCCGCAGTGCTCTGTATCGGCATCGGTTGGTTCCCCAGCGACTTCTATGCGCTGCTGCCTTACGCCGTGGATTACAGGCCCTACGATGTTGGCCACGTGCTGGCGCAACTGCAACTGCTGGCCTTTTCGGCGTTGGCGTTCACCTGGCTGAAACTGTCCGGCATCTATCCGCCCGAGCTGCACTCGGTAAATCTGGATGCCGACTGGCTGTACCGGCGCATACTGCCGCGCTCGGCTGCCAACGTCCGAGCACTGGCCGCGCCCTGGCAGCAGCGCTGGGGTCAAGTGAAGGAGGCCTGGACAGCGCGCGGGCTGAAATTGTTGACCCACCATCATGGCCGTCAGGGAGTTATGGCACGGAGCTGGCCGACCGGCCGTATGGTGCTCTGGGTTTTGCTGCTACTGGGCTTGTCGCTACTGCTGTACTACCTCTAACTACGCGGTTTTAACGACACAGTATGCGTGCTGCTGCGACAACAACCTGGGAGAGGGTGGCTGATCAGATTTAATCCGGACGGGAAATACTGGCCGCAGGACACAGCCACTAAGGGGCTCATCAGTAGGGTTGTGGCCGTGGCGCTTAAGGGTAGAACGCAGAGAAAGACGGAGAGATAGGTCATGCTTGTTGCTGGTAAAGGCCTGGCTTGAAGCTATCGATAGCCAGGTATTGACCTTGCTACCCTTCGGGTATGCAAAAGGCAGGATCAGGCCGCTGGAGGTGCAGGGCCGTATGGGCGCTCGGCGGTGGATACGATCAAAGTGACGTGTTTTATCACGTCAAGAGATCTCGCACTACGTTTAACTGACTGATATTTAATGTTTTTTGTTGGTTTGGCACAGGTGGGTCGTGTGGTTATATGTCAGGGAAACATCAATCTCCACATAGAACGGAAGGATGGGTTGACGTGATATAACACGTCATAGATTATGGATAGCTTAATAAGCAGGCGCAGCCTGGGTTTGAGCGGCCTGTTGTTATTTTTTTCGGGAGATATACGTCATTCTGACGCGTTTGATCGCGTCATCTTGACGTTGAATAAGCGTTAGTTGCGGGTTCGAACCTATGGCGTTAGTGATAATTATCTTTGGTGTGTTGATGGTAATTGCGGGAGCTTGGCTAGTTGCCCAGCCTGCCGCATTGTTCGACTTGCTTCGGAAGCATTCCGAGGCACTTGCGCTTCATGTTTTTGCAGTCGTCGTCAGAATGATACTGGGGGCTTTACTGGTCTTATCTGCGAACGATTCACTATATCCAGCCGCGATGGAAATCCTTGGCTGGGTAATTCTGGCTGCAGCGATTATGCTTGCGGTCATGGGACGAGGCAATTTCAAAAAACTAATGGCCTGGGCATTGTCTTTAAACGCATCGCTTCAACGTATTGCGGGTACAGCGTCCATTGGCTTCGGGGGCTTTCTAGTCTATGCATTTAGTTAAGGCAGAGCACCAGCAACATAATAAGCGTTATGCATCTTACGCGACAGCAAGTCGGAGCTATTGAATGCTAGACAATTTGGATGTTGTAGAAATACTCCGGACAGGTGCTGTAGGGCTAGGGTTTCTACTCGCCCTTCTCTCTTTTCTTCTACTGAGAACAAAGGGGTCAGGTCTTGCCTTTTGCCTCTAGATAAAAAAAATAAGCGCATGCGCAATCAGGTATGAGAAAATTATTAGATAGCCTGTATTAATCATTGGTTGGGAATGGAGAGTTTATAAATGAGCATGCCGAATCTTTCTGCCGCATCAACTGTCACAGAGGCAATAAATACACGTAAGGCAGTACGAGCATTTTGCAATCAACCAGTATCGGAATCCCTGATCCGTGAGATTTTGACAACAGCCTTGCAAGCCCCATCGTCAGGTAATCTTCAGCCTTGGAAGGTGTATGTCGTAGCAGGTAGCGAGAGAGATCACTTGGTCCAGGCAGTAATCGATGGTTATACCAAAAACCCTTCCGGTGAAGAGCCTGAGTTCAATATTTACCCGCAAGCCTTAACAGAACCGTATAATTCCCGTCGCCGTGAAGCAGGTGAGGTCATGTACTCACTCATCGGTATTCCAAGACATGATAAAGAGCGCCGTCTCGCCCAAGTAGGGAAAAATTTTGAATTTTTCGGGGCACCGGTTGGGTTGATATTTACCATTGATAAACAAATGGAGCAGATGCAATTTGCCGACCTTGGATTATTGATGCAAAACATTATGTTACTGGCAAGAGAGCGAGGTCTACATACTTGTCCACAAGCAGCGTGGTCAATGTGGCAACAAACAGTAAGAGAGAGAGGCTAGATATCCCTGATAATGAGTTGATATTTTGTGGGATGTCACTTGGTTATGCCGACCCAAATGAAGTAATCAATAACGCCAAATCGAATCGAGAGAATATTGAATCGCTTGTGGTGATGAAAGGGTTCTAAAGCCACAGAAATGAATAAATGGTCCTTGCCTCTAGATCAAAAAGAAAGAGTTACTTAGCAAAAGGCAAGACCTGACCCCTGCTGCATTCCAAACCGCTGCGCGGTTTTCCGGCCGGTTACGGCGGTGTTAGAACTTAGAGGAGAAAAATATGCTTGGGAAGCATCAAGAAGTATATGGAGCGTTTTATCGCTCAACTCATGATAATGAGCACCTGGATACAAGAACAGAACTATTGGTTGGTTTAGCTGCGGCGATGGGCATGAATTGCCAACCTTGCACGAAATATTATTTAGACCAAGCTAAGAAAGCAAGCATTACCAATGGTGAAGTCTCGGATGTTGTAGCTAAGGTAATGGCTGTGAACCAATGGGGTCAGACTCCATTGACTCGGGATTGATCAAGGTCAGCAGCAGGGTGATATCGGGGCGAAACGCAA
>SDWN01000254.1 GCA_004195305.1 Neptunomonas sp.
CCAGGGTTTGGCGCAGGCGGGCTTTACCCTGTCCGGTGCCGACCATCCGATCATTCCGGTGATGCTTGGCGACGCGGCCCTGAGCACGCGGATGGCGGATCGACTGCTGCACGAGGGAATCTATGTGATCGGCTTCTCCTTCCCGGTGGTACCCAAGGGCAAAGCACGCATTCGAGTCCAGATTTCTGCCGCACACAGTCGCGAACAGCTCGATCGTGCTCTGGATGCCTTTTCCCGGGTTGGCCGCGAGCTGGGGATTATCCCATGAACAGGGCGCGGCTTAGAACGCCCTGCAGATAACACAAGCGGATCAAGGGGACGACGATGAAAGCGCTGATCAAACTGAAGCCGGAACCCGGTATCTGGCTACGCGAAGTGCCACCCCCCGAACTCGGGCACAACGATCTGCTGATCAAGATACGTAAAACTGCTATCTGCGGCACCGATATCCATATTTATAACTGGGACCAGTGGTCCCAGAAAACCATTCCAGTGCCGATGGTTGTGGGCCATGAATACGTAGGTACGATCGCCGCTATCGGCCAGGAAGTGAGTGGCTTTAAGATCGGTGACAGAGTATCGGGCGAGGGCCATATCACCTGCGGTCACTGCCGCAACTGCCGTGCCGGTCGGCGCCAGCTGTGTCGCAACAGCACCAGTGTCGGGGTTAACCGCACTGGTGCCTTTGCCGAACACCTGGTGATCCCTGCGATTAACGCCTTTAAGATTGCCGATAACATCAGCGACGACCTGGCGGCCATCTTTGATCCTTTCGGCAATGCGGTACATACCGCGCTGGCTTTCGACCTGGTCGGCGAAGACGTGCTGATTACCGGTGCAGGGCCGATCGGCATCATGGCAGCAGCCGTGGCCCGGCACGCGGGTGCGCGGCATATCGTACTCACCGATATCAACCCTTACCGGCTACAGCTGGCTGCTAAGCTCGGTGTCGCCCGCACGGTCAACATAACCCAGGAAGACCTGGGCACCGTGATGACCGAACTTGGCATGAGCGAAGGCTTTGACGTCTGCATGGAGATGTCGGGGGTCTCCAGTGCATTCCAGCTGATGCTGGAGAAGATCAACCACGGCGGCAAGATCGCCATGCTCGGCATCCCCGCGACGCATACCAGCATCGATTGGTCCCTGGTGATCTTCAAGGGACTGACGATCAGAGGGATCTATGGCCGGGAGATGTTCGAGACCTGGTACAAGATGGCCAGTCTGATTCAGGCCGGATTGGACCTGAGCCCGATTATTACCCACCATTTTCCGATCGACGCATTTCAGCAGGGGTTTGACGTGATGCGCTCGGGATCGTCCGGGAAAGTCATTCTTGATTGGGACTGAGACACAGAGCCCTAAGCACCGCGGTGCTGGCGCGGAGTCACGCACCAAGCCGTGCCCGGTACCGCAAAAGGATCGACCTACCCAGCGACGATCATCGACACATTGCTATCGCCTAGGTCGGGTCGAGTTGACTGTTGATGAAACTTCGGGATTCCCTATAGTGAACATCAACCGAGCTAAAGCTCGCGGCAGGAATATCTACAGACCGCGTGAAAACAAAACCTGACGGCGAGCACCGCTAATCAAATACGCTTTTTCGAGCTTGAGTGCATGTTGAAGCGACTTTCGTGCGCGTTTTTTTGATGGTATTTTGATCAGCCTCAAGCTCCCCAAACGTTTTCACACACCCCGTCTACATACCGGTCATCGGTACTGACTGTACCTCTACGGAAGATCATTAAGCATTTTCATGAAGCGCTTGGCGGCCAGAATTCCATACGCTATTTCTAGTAGGTGCGCCTGGTGCTCTATTTCAGGAGATATGTATTTCAGCGCCATCTACATTTCAGACATTTAGGACCGGCTAATATTTAAAACAATTATTGCACTTCTTTTCTAAAAGCGAACAGATCCCAAGCAGCACTGGTCCTGCGCGAAACCTTTCTACTCATATAAAAAGTCAAACCTCACGCACAGTAGAATGGGGGCTCGCATTGAACGATCTCAATGGGATCTTGATGCTAAATATACCTGCCCAAATTCGGATTTACATCATACCTTTCAGGGCTCCAACACATAGCAAGAAGGGCTGCTAACACAGCCTCAACAGCTGAGAAATAAGGAAGGCGAACTAAGCAGAGCAAGCCAAATAAAACGCCGGCTGAAGCGACCAGCAGAACAACCTAACACGCTGACGAACACCTTGTGCAAGCATCACAACGGGTCTAGTGATCAACTGCAGCATAGGCGATCATTTCGACCAGCATTTCATCCCGTGCCAGCCCAACAATAACCATCGCCGCGCGATTCGGGTACGGCGCTTGAAAATATTCGGCGTAAATTTTATTCACTGTGGGCAAGTAGGTTTTGTCAGTTACATAGATCAGCACCTGGGTCACCTCGGACAGGTTGGAGCCGGCCTTTTCCAAAGTATGCTTGAGGTTCTCCAAGGTTTGACGGGCCTGAGCTTCAATTCCACCCTCGACCACCCGCCCTTGAGCATCGATCGGAATCTGTGCGGTAAACAGGATGCCATTACCGATGGTGGCCCACTCGAGTGGTGAAGGAGAATTGTACAGATCTGTCTTTACCGTCATGATCATAGATTGAACTCCGTTGATTAATTGATGAAATTTATGCTCATACACGCTGTAACGTCATTGTTCGCCACCAGCGAGCTTCTTTTCGAGGCTGCTAACCGCCATAAACCCAAGCTGGCGCAGTGGCTCCGGCGGCATCCAGGAGGGCCGTCCAAATAATTCCGGCACATCAAGCGTCGACTGTCCGAGCGACAGATCAGCCAAAGCCCCACCCAGTAACCAGCCCTTGACGATGCCCACTCCGTTGCAACCCACAGAAGAGAACAACCCTGGTTTGAGCTCACCCCATAGAGGTGCGCCGTTAGCAGTCAGTGACGTTGTCCCCCCCCACCACTGCTCTAGTTGCTGCGCTCCTCCCAAGGCGGGAAAGCGCTTACTAAGACTTCGCTGCAAAATATCCTTGACCTCAGCCCCTCCCTCCTGTTCGTAGCCATACATGCCCCGCACCAATAAGCGACCATCCTCGGTGCTTCGGAACGTTGTGCCCAACCGATGCGCAGGCAATATTCCCCACTGCCCTTGCGAGGAGGTATTAATCCGTGCCTCCTCGCTCAAGGGTGCGGTGATGCCCGCATAGGTGAAAATGGTCACGCTACGCGACTGCCCGAACCCCAGCCCTTTGGCAAAGGCGTTGTTGGCCAGAAAGACTCGCGGAGCGCGGAGCACGCCTGCTGACGTCCTCACTTTCCAGCTACTGTGATGCTGCTCTAGACCCAGCGCCGGACTCTTCTCATAGATGGTGATCGAATTCGGCAGGTGTCGAGCAATGCCGCTCACCAGCTGTGCAGGATTGACCAGCCGATTACCGGGCAGGCTAATACCACTGCGATAATAGTCGGAACCGGTAATTTGCTTCAGGCGTGCGGCATCCAGCGTGTGCCACGGTTGTCCCGTGGCCTGCATAAAATAACTGAGCTGCTTGAGCGCCTTTTCTCCCCGTGATGTCGCGGCCGCTTTGAATACAGCCTCCTGTTTAACCTCTGTAGGGAGATGGGAGTGCTGCATGAGCTGTTGATGCGCTTGTTGATAAAGCGGATAGATCTTTTTGGCGCAGGCTTTACTCGGAGCGCTCAATACCGTCTCCAATACAAAGCCAGAATTACGCCCGGGTGAACCCGCACCAACGTAGTCTGCCTCCAACACGGCAATTGCGTAATCTGGTCGCTGCTCGGCTAATCGCCTAGCGATTGCCAGGCCGGTATAACCGGCACCAATGACGATCGCATCGCAGTGCTGCTCACCTTGTAGCGGTTTGCAAGACGTAGCGGCATCGGAGTCAGTAGCCCAACCGCAACGCTGCAGATAGGTGGGGTAAGGTGATGATGACATAAACATGATCCTTGATTAGGTAGCACCAGGCTCGCCGTAGAGCTGCTGCTGGAGCAATAAAGACTGCTGGCGAAGCCCATCACACAGCGCCGTGTAATGGTTTCCGCTCATTCTGGAGCGACGCAAACTACAACTGATGGCGGCGACCGGGTATCCCTCAGAATCGAGGATCGGGCAGGCAATCCCTGTAAATTCTGGCGGGTCGGTGCCTTCCACACCGCTGGTGATGTTCAAATGCCGGCACATGGCGACGGCCGCATCGATATCATGGCGACTGATACCGTAGCTGCGCTGCAATCCGGGCATATTTTTATCGAGAACCTCCTCATATTCTGAGGCGGATAGGTGACTGAGTATCGCCACCGATCCCTGGCCTATGCCGTAGCGGATTCGGCCACCAATATGGCGTGCGTAACTTCGGGCAGGGTAATCGCCCTCTTGGATGTCCAGGCAAAGCACGTTATAGCCATCCGGCACGAACAGGAAAAAGCTGTCCTGAAACTGCTGAGCCAACCGCAACAAGGGAGCACGAGCCGCCTGCCTGAGCCCCTGCGTCTGCCCAGCCGTACTTCCCCAGACAATGAGCTGATGCCCCAACAGGTAGGGACCCCGACTGCTTGTTTGTCTCAACATGCCAAGACGGCGCAGCGCCTGTACCAATCGATATACGGTCGCTATTGACAGTCCAGCCACCTCCTCCAATTGAGCGGCAGTCATCCCCTGATCACCAGATCGAGCGACCAGGTCGATCAGCAACCCGCAGCGATCTAATGTCTGAATGCCACTTCGAGGGAATGGCTGTTGATCAATTTTGTGCATAACTGGTCCGCTCCTGGTTCCGCTTCACTATAAAAGAAGCACTAGCTACTTCTCTTATTGCATGATGATAATTTGATCAGACAATCTAAGTTATTTTCAAATACGTTTATTTGTTTCATATATGAATAGCATGATCGTATTGCTGGTTTTTTTATACGCCTTTGTATGTTTATATGCCAATTAATTACAGACGAGAAGACGTTATGAGCACTGCCAGAACGCCTACCCCATGGCAGGGTCGGGACGATCAAGATGACCCTCTCCGGACACAGCGCTGGCACCAGCACGTGGTTTT
>SDWN01000486.1 GCA_004195305.1 Neptunomonas sp.
ATACTACACAGCCATTACGACGCAGCTGTACCACCGCTGTTGAGCGACATACCTTAGGGCAGCGGCCTTGTTGGCTCAAGCGCTATCGCGCTCAAACACCTTAGATTGCAGAGCTGCTTGAGCAGAGCGGGCCGGGAGAGCCCTGCAGCCAGACGAGGTGCAGAGCTTAAGTAACAGAGTTTAAGCAGCACAGGATTAGAGCACCAACGGATAACGGCAGGTCGTTGCTGCGGTACGCAGCCTTCCCGTATACATCAACACCAGTTCGCGCTGCAGTTCGGTCGCACCGCTGCTATGACCCACACAGAAGGTGCCGTTGCGGGACCCCAGCGCACCGGAACCATCGTAGGCAATAAAATCGCCATTGTTCCACATCAGCCGCTGTACCGAGTCCAGCGGCTGGAATACCCGCAGCAGCTCGTCTCCCTTGTCGGTATCCAGCAGCCGATCATTGTCTTTATCCACAAACACCAGCCAACCCTGACTCCAGACGGCCTTCCCGGTCTGCGTACTGCCAGCACACTGGCCTGGGCTAACCGACTGTCGACACAGCACCACTCGCTGGCCTCGATTGATCGCTTCCGAGCGCGCCAATGCCAGCGAAGTACGCAGGGTCCACATCAATGTATCCACCTTATTACTAGCCACCAAATGCTGAAAACTGCTGACCCCGGCCATGCTCAACGTGGCCGCAAGAGCCAGCGTCATGACTAATTCAAGCAACGAAAACCCCCGCTGCAGAGACAAAAACGGCACCTCAGCGTGCCGCCAAACGAGCTTCCCTCTCATCATCCTCTCCTGTCTGATCCATGACAGACCGTTCATTAACCGAACAGGAGTATAGGTGCGATCTTCGCCATGCGCTGACGCCGCTCAGGCTACCAGCCGCAGTCGGTTAGATCGGCAGCGTTCAACGCTCGATTTTGGTCTACGCTTACAACGTTAGAGGCAGACCCTTGAGAGGATGTATCAGCATGACGCCGTGGATCATTTTCGCACTCATCATTTTAGCTGCAGTCATCTGGGGCTCAGGCTCAAAGCCTGCAAAAAAATCAGGTCTCCCAGCACGCAGCCGCAAGCGAAATACCACGCGGTGGTCATCGAGAGCGGTAACGGTGCCTGTGAGGCCGCTCTGGCCATGCATGACAAACCGTTCCTATCCCATCAGGCCCCGACCATCCCCCTGCCAGAATGCAGCCAAGACAACTGCCGCTGCCACTATAGCCATCGCCAAGATCGGCGCGACGATGAGCGCCGGTCTGCTTATGCGGCATCGTACGAGCATATAGTCCTGGCAACTCAGGCTGACCGTAGGATCTACTCTAGCCGCCGCAACCCCTGAGCCATCCCAAGGAGCGGATCAGAAGCCGTCGCCCTTCTCGAGTTTCTTAACCGCTCGCCGTCTGTCGGTTTGAGCACATCAATGGCACTGGACGCCACAAGGAGCACTAGCAGCCTGCAGCTACCAAGCACGCTAAACAGTGCTACATTTATGGTCTGACCTCAGCCCTTGCAATGATTGGTATATGTGGAGCGAACGATGATTGGCTACGTAACCCTTGGCAGTAATAATATACGCCGTGCAGCAGAATTCTATGATGCCTTATTGGGCGAGATCGGTGCCCAGCGGTTTCTGCAAACCGAGCAGTTCGTAGCCTGGAGTTGCGGACCCGGGCAAACCGGCCTCTCTGTAACCAAGCCGTTTAATGGTGAAGCGGCAACGGTTGGCAATGGTGTGATGGTCGCCTTGGCGGTGGATAGTAACGACCAGGTCGACCTTATTTACAATAAAGCGCTGCAACTTGGTGCAACCGACGAAGGTGCCGCCGGACCCAGGGTGGAAATGCCGGGCTTTTATGCGGGCTACTTTCGCGATCTGGATGGTAATAAACTCAACGTATTTTGTATGGTCCCCCCTGCGGCCTGATTGCTCAACAGGGCGCTGAGAGTCAGCACGCGTTTTTTTGTTGAACGCTACCTGGTGGACAACAACAAAAACCGCATCCGATTAAGGGATTAAGCTATGAATCTGGATTTTACTCTGTCCTCTATTACCCCAGGGTCATCACCACCACTGCTCGTTGTTGTGATGACCGCGGCTCTGGCTATCACTCAGCCCTTGTATGCTCAGAATATTATCGAAGGGGAGCGCAACCACCCGGTTGAAGCCCGGCAAGGGATGGTCTCTACCAGCCATCAAGCGGCTACCGATGTCGCTCTGCAGGTATTAAAAGACGGTGGCAATGCGATTGATGCCGCAGTCACCGCTGGCTTCGCGCTGGCGGTTACCCAACCCCGTTCAGGCAATATTGGCGGCGGTGGTTTTATGCTGCTTTCGCAGCAAAAAACCAATTCGGTGGTCGCTATCGACTACCGTGAAAAAGCCCCCAAAGCCGCCTATGAAACGATGTTTCAGGACGATGCTGGCAATGTCGTTCAACAACGAAGCCGCTTCTCTCACCTCTCAGCAGGCGTACCCGGCACGGTAGCAGGCTTTGCTCTGGCGCTGGAAAAATACGGCACCATCAGTCTGCAACAGGCACTCGCACCCGCGATTAAACTTGCCCAAGATGGGTTCGAGGTGCCGCTGCGTTTTACTAAAGGACTGGAGGCCACGAAAAAGCGCCTGCAAAAATGGCCCTCTAGCCGCGAGGTGTTCTATAAAGCCGATGGCAGTGCCTATCAGCCAGGAGACATATTTAAGCAGCCGGATCTGGCCGCAACCTTACAACGCATCGCGAATCAGGGCATCAAGGGATTCTATGAGGGTGAAACCGCTCGACTGATCGTCGAAGACATGCAAAAACATGGGGGCATGATCACCCGGCAAGACTTAAAAGATTACCGGCCGCAAATCCGCAAGCCCGTTAAAGGCAGCTATCGAGGTTATGATATTTACTCCATGTCACCGCCCAGCTCCGGGGGCATTCATGTGATACAGATACTCAACACCCTGGAAGGCTACCCAATCGGTAAATATGGGCATAACTCGGCCAAAACCATTCACCTGATGGCCGAAGCGATGAAGCATGCTTATGCCGACCGTTCTGAGTACTTGGGGGATACTGACTTTGTCAAAGTGCCGGTACAAGGCTTACTCGATAAAGACTACGCGGCCTACATTCGCAGTCAAATTGACCCCAACACAGCCAAACCCAGTAGAGATATTAAGCCCGGCACCCCCACGGCTTACGAAAGCGATGAGACCACCCACTTTTCAATTGTTGACCGTTGGGGTAATGCCGTCTCCAACACCTATACCATTAACTTCAGTTACGGCTCGGGGATTGTCGTGCCCGGCGCCGGTTTCATCTTGAATAACGAAATGGACGATTTCAGCGCCAAGCCCGGCGTGCCTAATAGCTACGGCTTGATCGGTGGCGAATCCAACAAAATTGAGCCAGAAAAACGCATGCTAAGCTCAATGTCGCCGACTATCGTCAAGAAAGAGGGTAAAAATGTACTGGTCACGGGCAGCCCGGGCGGCTCCCGTATTATCACCACCACGTTGCAGGTGATAATGAATGTTATTGATCACGGCATGAATATTCAATCGGCGGTGGCCGCGCCTCGGGTGCACCATCAGTGGCTACCGGATGAGATCCGTATCGAACAGGGTATAAGCCCCGATACGCTATCACTGTTGCAAGGTATGGGGCATACCATCACGCCGAAGGCTTCGATGGGTGCGATTCAGAGCATTAGGGTTGGATCAGACGGTACCTTATTCGGTGCCGCCGATCCCCGCCGGAGTACATCCTCGGCAAAAGGCTACTGATCACGCTGATATCTAAGGGCCTGCTGTCGCAACGCGAAGGGCAAGACTGAAGCCGAACCGGGCAGCACGGCAGGGTTGTCGTGTCTACCCGGTTCACGCTGGCTACCGAGCCCTTTTAACCACCACTAACGCGACACCCAGGATCGAAAACAAGCCGCCGCACAGGGCCAGTGCTCCCAGCCTTTCATCAAAGAGGATGTAAGCCTGAAGGGCTGTGACCGGCGGCACCAGATAAAACAGGCTGGCGACTTGAGACGCTGCTCCCCGGCGGATCAACTGCATGAGCAGCAGAATAGCCCCCACCGACAACCCCAGCACCAGCCACCCCATCGCCAGCAGCAACTGCACATCCCAGGAGACCACCCGGGTTTCGAACGCGAAGGCGCCTGCTGCAAACAAGCAGGCTGCCGCGCAGTACTGGATAAAGGCACCTGGCACCAGCTCTACACCCTGGCAAAAGCGCTTCTGATAGACGGTGCCGATGGAGATACCGATCAGCGCAATCACTGCCCATAGCAGCGTCCACAACGGGAAGCTTGCGACCTGAGCCGTGCCGCCCATCTTCTCCAACAGCACCAGGCTGACACCGACCAACCCCAACACCAACCCGAACCACTGGCGCATGGCGATGGCTTCACGTAACACGATCACCGCAGCCACCGCCGTAACCAACGGCTGCAGGCCGACCACCAAGGCTGTCAGCCCCGCTGGCATGCCATCCTGAATAGCGTAGAACACGCCGCCCAGATAGCAGCCGTGCACCAGCAGCCCGGTAATCGCGGTATGAGCAGCCTCCTTCGCAGAGGGCCAGCGGGATTTCATCCACCCCGCCACCAGCGCCAGTAACACCAGGGTCGCCAACATTCGATAGAGCAACAGGGTAAAAGGCTCGGCATAGGGAAGCCCATACTTAGCACCGATAAAACCGGTGCTCCAGAGCCAGACAAACACCGCAGGCGCCAGACGCACGGCAAAACGGCTAGGGTCCTGCCATTGATCGAGACTGAATCGACGGGGTTCAGTGGACAAAGGACAACTCCTGTTCGGGCGGGGTTAATGATTCGTTATCAAGATTGATGACAATAGCATCGGTAACTTGGTCGCCGATAAGTCTGTCAGCATCGTTGGAACCGCCATTTACGCTTTGCATTTTTGTTGACGGCTGTGAGTATATCGGTAAAGAATGACACTCTGATAGCGACAAATAGGCAAATTGGTTTTCCAAAAATGCAATGAACTGGGATGATCTTAAGTATTAC